>JBEBWU010000034.1:0-10015 GCA_040391985.1 Entomomonas sp.
ACGGGTATACGTCGCTCTAATGCAGCCGCCACCTCTGGATTTTTTGTATTAATGGCACTAGAAACCACTAGCACACTAGCATTCGCTTGGTTTTCAACACAATGACCAATATAAATTGTTGCGCCCATTTTCTTTAGACGCTCAGTAACAGGCGATGCTTTAATATCTGAACCTGATATTTTATAGCCAAGGTTTAACAATACCTCAGCAATACCACACATTCCAGAACCACCAATACCAACAAAATGAATCCAATGGACACGACGCATACGGCGCATACGACGTGACTCAGGTTGTAAAACTTCATAACGACTTTTAACCATTGGCTACCTCCAAACAGGTATCAACCACGTCGCTAGTAGCTTTAGGTTTCGCTAAGCTTTTGGCGATTTTTCCCATTTCTATCAATTTTTCAGGACTTTTTAATAATGTTTGTAAATGATCGGCCATAATTTGTGGTGTTAACTGAGCTTGTATCAACTTGATCGCAGCTCCTTTACAAGCAAGATAATCCGCATTAAAGCTCTGATGATCGTCAATCGCATGAGGTAAAGGAATTAACATAGCAGCTGAACCTGTCGCAGCTAACTCACTCACTGTTAAAGCACCTGCCCGACAAACCACTAAATCAGCCCAGCTGTAGGCTTGTTGCATATCAGTAATAAATGGTTCTACCTTGGCTTCTACTGTTACTTTTTGATAACGCTCTTTGGTTACTTCAGCATGGTTTTTACCTGCTTGATGCAATACCTCTGGACGAATTGAATCATCTAGTAATGCCAAAGTATCAGGTAATAATTTATTAAGTGGTTCAGCCCCTAAGCTTCCACCAATCACTAACAATCTCACTTTACGATCAACTATGGATTGTTTAGCTTGCTCAGTAAATAACTCTTTACGTACAGGGTTGCCAGTGGTTATTAAATGTTCTTTATTCACAAAAGTATTAGGGAAACCTTGGCAAATACGAGCAGCCATTTTTGCTAAATAACGATTAGCAGTGCCCACTTTGGCATTTTGCTCATGAATAATTAGTGGTACACCAGCTAGCTTTGCAGCTAGGCCACCAGGCCCAGTCACAAAACCACCGAAACCAACCACACATACTGGTTTTATTTCTTTAATCAGCTTACGAGCTTGTCTTAATGCGCCTAACAATAAGAAAGGAGCTTTTATTAATGTCGTAAGACTTTTACCACGTAATCCTGTCACATTAATTTGATGAATTGGCAAGCCTGCTTTAGCCACCAATTCATTCTCCATGCCTTTGGGTGTACCAAGCCAATGAACGTTATAGCCTCTTTCCTGAAACTCTTTAGCACAGGCTAACGCAGGAAATACATGACCACCTGTTCCTGCTGCCATAATTAATACATTTTTAGCGGCCATGTTTCACCTCCAAAGACTCTTCTGGAAAATCTTTATCAGTAAACACATAAGATAGTTCAGGCTCTGGATAACGTCTTTCCCAATCAATTCGTAATAATATTCCTAAACAAATACAGCAAATAACCAAAGAACTACCACCATAACTTAAAAAGGGTAAGGTCAAACCTTTAGTAGGTAATAACCCAACATTTACCCCTACATTAATAATAAATTGGCCAAGCCATAACATGGCAATGCCATAAGCCACATAAGCAGAAAAATATTGTTTTTCACGCTCTGCCCATAAACCAATAATTAATGCCCTTACACCGACAAACACAAATAGTGCAACAGTACATAGAGAGCCTACTAAACCTAACTCTTCAGCCAATACAGCAAACACAAAGTCTGTATGTGCTTCTGGCAAATAAAATTGTTTTTGAATACTATTACCAAGACCTAATCCCAGAAAGTCCCCTCGTCCAAAAGCAATTAATGATTGGGTCAACTGATAACCAGAACCAAACTGATCAGCAAATGGGTCTGTAAAGTTCATCAAACGATGCATCCGATATTCTTGCGTTAAAATCAAAAATACTACGGCACCAATACTCATTAATACCATTAATAAGAAGCGCCCCATGCTCACGCCACCTAAGAACAACATGGCAAGTGCAGCACCCATCATTACCACTGTTGCCCCAAAATCTGGTTCTAATAAGAATAACCAAGCCACTGGTAACAACACGACAAAGGGTTTAAAGAAACCTGACCAGGTATCTCTAACTTGTTCTTTACGACGAACTAAGTAGCCTGCCAAATAAATAACAGCAAATAACTTTCCTAATTCAGAGGGTTGAATATTAAATAAACCAACACCAATCCAACGGCTTGCACCATTTACATTGCGTCCAATGCCTGGAATTAATACAGCCACTAATAACACCACTGCCACACATAGCAAATAAGCACTATATTTTTGCCATACTTTAATAGGTACGACTAGAACACTTGCTGTAGCCAATATACCAATAGTAAGGTAAACCAAATGCCTTGTTAAATTATAAAAAGTATTACCTGTTTGTGCTGATGCCACCTCAGAAGAAGCAGAAGCAATCATTACAGCACCTAAACCTAATAGTAATAAACAACCAGCCAATAATGGAAAATCAACATCAAAACCACGTCGGCTATAAATAGGTGAAGGATTTAAACAAATGATAGACAGTTTCATTCACTTAACCCCTTTACAGCTTCTGCAAACAGCTGGCCACGTTCTTCAAAATTTTTAAACATATCCCAACTAGCACAAGCAGGTGCTAATAACACTGCATCATTTTTTTCAGCAAGTTTAGAGGCTTCTGCCACAGCTTGTTCAATACTGCTTACATATATTCTTGGTATAGCAGTATCTAAAATTTTCTCTATTAAAGGAGCATCCTTTCCTAATAAAATGACTGCTCGACAATATTTTTTAATGGGTTCTTTTAAGCTATTAAAGTCAGCGCCTTTACCATCACCACCTGCAATTAATACTAACTTGCCTGTAACATCTCTACCTAGTCCATCAATCGCGGCTAAAGCAGCACCTACATTAGTCGCCTTAGAATCATTGTAGTAAACCACACCAGCCTTATCTGCCACCCATTCACAACGATGAGGTAAACCTTTAAAATTTACTAAGGCTTCTATCATAGCTTCAAAAGGTAAACCTACAGCATGTCCTAATGCTAAAGCAGCCATTGCATTAGACCAGTTGTGACTACCCCTAATTTTTAATTTATCTAATGGTAATAATGGATCATTATTAAAAACAATCCAGCCATCACCTTGCAAAGAATCTAATTTAAAACCAGTAAAACCTGATTTTAATTTAGTAGTAAACTCCCAACAAATTGCTGTAGTTGGAGCTACTTTAGGTGTAGATTGTGGATCATCTAAATTCACCACCACTTGCTTAGCACCTAAAAAAACACGTTGTTTAGCATCAATATATGCAGCTAAATCAGCATAACGATCCATATGATCTTCACTCACATTTAACAATGTGGCTACTTCAGCATTTAGCTGTTGACAGCTTTCTAATTGAAAACTGGAGAGTTCTAAAACATACAGATCAACATCGTCTGCTAATAGATTTAAAGCAGGCTCACCAAGATTACCACCTACAGCAACTTTTCTTCCTGCTACTTTTGCCATTTCGCCCACTAATGTGGTAACAGTACTTTTCCCGTTAGAACCTGTAATAGCTACTATAGGCGCTTTTGCTAACTGTGAAAATAAATCAACATCACCAGATAGCTTAACACCTCGTTTAGCTGCTTCTTGTAAAGCTGGAGTTTTTAAATCAAGTCCAGGACTCACGAATAGTGTTTTAGCTTTACATAAGAACTCTACATTTAATTCCCCACACTGTACTTCAACGTGGGGATACTCTGTTTTTAATGTAGTTAACTCTGGTGGATTACTACGAGTATCAGTCACAGCAAAAGATACCCCTTGACTCGCCAAATAACGAACCAACGACATACCACTTTTGCCAAGGCCAACAACTATATAAAAGTCAGTCGTAGTAATCATAAAATAACTCTATTACCTAATCTTTAAGGTAGCTAAACCAATCAATACTAAAATTACAGTAATAATCCAGAATCTCACTATCACACGTGGTTCTGGCCAACCTTTTAACTCAAAATGATGATGAATAGGTGCCATTCTAAAAACACGTTTGCCTGTTAATTTAAAAGAGGCCACTTGGATAATGACTGATAATGTTTCCATTACAAAAACACCACCCATAATAAATAACACAATCTCTTGGTGAACAATCACTGCAATAGTACCTAATGCAGCACCTAATGCTAGTGAGCCTACATCACCCATAAATACTTGTGCTGGATAAGTGTTAAACCAAAGAAAACCTAAACCTGCACCAATCATTGCTGCACAGAAAACAACCAATTCACCTGAACCATGCACATAAGGTATTAATAAATATTTGGCAAACTGCATATTACCTGACAGATAACAGAAAACACCTAATGCACCACCTACCAATACAGTAGGCATAATGGCTAAACCATCTAGACCATCTGTTAAATTGACCGCATTACTAGTGCCCACAATGACAAAGTAAGCAAATACAATAAAAAACATTCCTAATGGATAAATACCATGTTTTAAAAATGGTAAATATAAAGAGGTATCTTGTGAGCCTTTGGCTGCTGTTACATATAAAAATATACCAATCCCTAAGGCAAACACTGACTGCCAAAAATACTTCCAACGGCTAGGTAATCCTCTGGTATTTTTCTCTATCACCTTGCGATAATCATCAACCCAACCAATAGCACCAAATAACAAAGTAACAACAATAACCACCCATACATATTTATTGGCTAAGTTTGCCCATAATAATGTACTGATAGTAATAGCGCTTAAAATCAACACGCCCCCCATAGTAGGCGTACCTGTTTTTGACAAATGCTCTTTAACACCTTCTTCACGTACTACTTGACCAATCTGTAGATTCTTTAAAGTACGAATCATCCGAGGGCCTAAAAACAAAGCTAATAATAAAGCTGTTAAAACAGCCATAATGCCTCGAGTAGATTGGTATAGAAATGCCCCAAACCCTGAATGCACATTTTCTTGTAAGAAACTAAATAACCACACTAACATTAATGAATTCCTTCTGCAGAACCACAAAGGTTACCAACCAATGTTTCCATCCCCATACTACGTGATCCTTTTATCAAAATTATATTGTTCACATCATCGTGAACAACCAATGCTTTTAATAACTCTTCTTTAGTTTCAAAATGACGTGCTCTGTCACCAAAAGCTTTAACTGCAAATGCAGTTAATGGTCCTATACCATATAAAATATCAATTTTATCTTTAGCATAATCACCTATTTGCTGATGAGTTTGCTCAGCCCACTGACCTAACTCACCCATATCACCTAACACCAGTATTTTTCTACCAGTAAACTCCGCTAATAAATCAATTGCAGCTTTTACTGAAGCAGGGCTGGCATTGTAACTATCATCAATAACACGTGCGCCACCTAATGCTAAGAAAGTATTAGTACGTCCTTTCACAGATAGCTGTGCATCTAGACCTTCTTTAATAATTTCTAAATCAATAGCTATTGCATAACAAGCTGCCGCTGCTGCTAAGGCATTACTAACATTATGTTGCCCTAAAACATTTAATTGAATATCCGTGTCACCAACAGGACTATGCAAAGTAAAGGATTGGCAACCATTTCTATTACGATTTAAATCACTTGAATAGAAATCAGCTTGGTTATTTTGTTTAGCAAAACTAATCACCTTACGTTGCCCTGCTCGCTTTTGCCAAATAGCAAAAGAAGGATCATCTAAATTGAGGATGGCTGTGCCATTAGCATCTAAACCATCAATAATTTCACCTTTGGCTTCAATAATATTTTCTAAGCTACCAAACTTACCAACATGGGCATTACTAGCATTATTTAATACTGAAACATCAGGTTTTACTAAATCAACACTATAACTAATTTCACCTATTGCTGAAGCCCCCATTTCAATAACAGCAAATTCATGTTCTGCTGTTAATTGCAATAACGTTAGAGGTACCCCTAAATCATTATTTAAATTACCACGAGTAGCATGTACAACTCCCTGTTTACTTAAAATACTCGCAATAAATTCTTTAACTGTTGTTTTACCACTAGAGCCTGTAATGCCTAATACTTTTCCTTGAAAAGCTTGTCGATTAAGTGCGCCTAACTTTCCTAAGACCAATCGAGTATTTCCAACAATTAACTGTGGAATGTTGACACCCTCTACAGGGAACTCAACTATAGCGCCAATGGCGCCATTTTCAGCTGCTTTAGCTACATAATCATGGCCATCAAAGTTTTCACCAGAAATAGCAATAAATAACTCACCTTTTTTGATAGTTCTGGTATCGATTGATACAGCATCAAAACTTACACTTTCACCAAGCAATGTAACTTCTAATAATGTTGCTAATTCTGCCAGTGACATTGGTTTAATCATATTATTTACTCTCCCAAGTCTTTAATGCTTGGTTAGCTTGTTCTGTATCAGAAAAATGACTTCGTATACCATTTACTTCCTGATAATCTTCATGGCCTTTACCTGCTATTAACACCACATCATCTGACTTTGCTTGTGCGATGGTTTGCAAAATAGCTTGTTGTCTATCAGCAATAGCTTGTACTGCTTGATGATTATTAAAGCCTTGTAAAATATCGTTAATAATGGCACTACTTGTCTCTTCACGAGGATTATCGTCTGTTACCACTATTTGGTCTGCCAACCTTTCAGCAATGGCTGCCATAAGTGGACGTTTGCCCTTATCTCTACTACCACCACAACCAAAGACACACCATAATTTGCCTTTTACATGAGGCTTTAATGCTGTTAACACTTGCTCTAAAGCATCTGGTGTATGTGCATAATCCACAATAACTAAAGGTTTTTCATTACCACCTAAACATTGCATTCTGCCTGCAGGTGCTTTTAATTGCGGTACTACAGCTAACACTTTGGCTAACTCATAACCTAACCCTAACAAGCTACCAACCACAGCTAATACATTACTTAAATTAAAACGTCCAATAAGCTGACTCTGTAATAAACCCGTTCCTTGTGGTGAAACTAAGTGAGCTGTAACACCCTGCTCATTGAATAAAATATGAGTACAGTGCAAATCAGCAGTTGTATCTTCAATACTATAAGTAAGTAACTCTTTATGATTATTTTGGTTTATTAGCTGTTTACCATAAGTATCGTCTTGATTAATCACTCTGGCTTGTAAACTATCCCAAGCAAAAAGCTTAGCTTTAGCCGCAGCGTAATTTTCTAGTGTTTCATGATAATCTAAGTGATCTCTTGTTAAATTAGTAAACACAGCTACATTAAAAGGTAATGCCGCAACACGCCCTTGATCTAAACCATGGGAAGAAACTTCTAAAGCAACGGCTTTAGCGCCTTCTTGTAGTAACTTAGCTAAACTAGCTTGAACACTAATCGCATCTGGCGTTGTTTGTTTACCTTGTTGTAATTTTTGCCAAAATCCTGTTCCCAATGTACCTATAATGCCACAAGGTTCATTTAACAAATCTAATGCTTGAGCAATTAGTTGAGTAACTGTTGTTTTACCATTAGTACCTGTAACACCTATCAAACGTAATAGGTTTGCTGGTTCACCATAGAAACGACCTGCAATATCAGATACATGGTATTGTAATTTTTTTACTGCAATAAACTCAGCGTAAGGGTGCTGATTAACTATAGAATCTGCTAACTGATAATCTTCAGGATCATATACGATAGTTAATGCACCCTTGTGGAGAGCTTGTTCAATATAGTCTCTACCATCTTGCTGAGTACCCTTGACAGCAAGGAATAAATCACCTTGCTGCACCATTCTGCTATCTAACTTAAGCCCTGTTATTTCGATAGGCTTTTGTACTTGAGGTAATAACTGATTAAGTAACATCATTACCTCCTTGAATTAGAAAACTGTGCAATAGATTGATCACTCGCCAATAAATTATCAGGAGTAATATTCATCATCCGCAATGTACCAGACATTACTTTACTAAAAACAGGAGCCGCTATCAGGCCACCGAAATAACCAACTTTTGTTGGTTCATCAATCACCACCACCATTGCAAATCGAGGATTACTCGCTGGTGCTATACCTGCAAAAAATGAGCGGTAGTGGTTCTCACCATAACCTTTATTAACAATAGTTTTTCTTGCTGTACCACTCTTACCTGCTATGTGATAACCGTTAACACGTGCTCGAAACACACCACCTTCATCTTCAACTACCGCTTGCAACATCTTAAGTACAGTTTTAGAAATATTAGGATCAATAGCTTGTGTTCCTGTTGGAATTTCATTTCTCTTAACAAGAGAGAGAGGTAAGCTCACCCCATTATTAGCTAAAGTGGCATACGCATGAGCTAACTGTACAGGTGTAACTGAAAGACCATAACCATAAGATAAAGTAGCCGTTTCTGCTGGTCCCCACTTACGATGAACAGGTAAAGAACCTGTTGATTCACCAGGGAATCCTAAGCCTGTAGTTTCACCAAAGCCTACTTTTTTCATTGTTTCATAAATGGGTTCAGCGCCAATATCAAAGGCAATCTTACTCATACCAATATTACTGGATTTCTTTAAAACACCTGTTAAATCTAGAATAGTGGCTCGTGATACGTCTTTAATTGTATAGTGACCAACTTTTAACTGCCCACCTGTAACATTGACAGTATCTTCTGGCTTCCAACGCCCTGTTGCCAAAGCAGCTGCCATTGAAAAAGGCTTTACTGTTGAACCAGGTTCAAACGCATCTAACATTGCACGATTACGTATCTCTTCTGGTTTTAATTGACTGCGATTATTAGGGTTATAAGTAGGTTGATTAGCTAATGCTAAAATTTCACCTGTTTTAATATCAATCAACACTAAACTAGCTGAATTAGCACCATATTCTTCCATCGCATTGTGCAGCTCACGGATAGCAAGATATTGTAATCTTAAGTCAATTGATAACTGAATTTGTTTACCTGGTTTAGCATGGCTTACTATTTGTAAATCTTTAATTAAATGACCACGACGGTCTTTTAATACTTCACGCTTTCCAGAAACACCTGTTAACCAACCATCATAAGCAAGCTCAACCCCTTCTCTACCTTTATCATCGATATCAGTAAAACCAATTAAATGAGAGACAGTATCTCCTGCAGGGTAAAAACGACGATACTCCTCAAGGGAGTATACGCCAGTAAAATCTTGTTTTAAGATCTCGTTTCCCTTATCAGGGTCTAATCCCCTAGCAAGGTAAATAAACTCCCTATCATCATTCTTTTTAATTTTTTCTGATAATGTTTTAGCATCTTGTCCTAATGCCTTTGCCAATTTAGGCCACTCATCTGGCATCTGTGACAATTCTTTAGGATTAGCCCATAACGTAATCACAGGTGTACTTACTGCAAGGTATTGACCATTACGATCAGTAATCATGCCTCGATGTGCAGAAATTGGCATGTAACGTACTGACCTTAAATCACCTTGTAATTTAAGGAACTCATTATTAATAACATGACGATCAAGCAATTTCCAAACAATAGCTCCCACCATCAGTGCCAATAACACTAATACAAATTTAAAACGCCCTGGATAACTATTTTCATTGGCTGTCATTGGCCTATTATCCTTACATCATTTGGGACTGGAATATGCATGGTTAACTGATTAACTGCAATTTTCTCAACACGGCTATAAGCCGTCCAAGTACTTTGCTCTAAAATTAATCTGCCCCAATCTGCTTGTGCCTTATTGTAAAGGCTCATATTTTGATAAAGCTCATTAAGCAGTTGTCTATTTTTATGACTGGTATAAATAACCATTACTGCTGAAACCAATACAGCAATAAAAAGTATTAGCATTAATAAACTGCCTTTTGGCATGGCACTTTGCTTTTTATCCATTACCTTAACTTCTCTGCAGTTCTTAATACAGCACTACGCGAACGAGGATTATTTTTTACTTCCTGTTCACTAGCATAAATTGGCTTGCCAATTATGTGTAACTTCGCTTCAAAGGGTTTCACCTGTATT
>JBEBWU010000035.1:0-9966 GCA_040391985.1 Entomomonas sp.
AAACATTTTTTGGATAACCCTTAAATAAAGAGATAATCTTCCCTTATTTTTGTAATTTAATTTATAAACCGTATCAAAATAAAGTAATTCTAAATTTCTTCGATAGCTTACAACATTAGACTTTTGTTCAAACTCTGAAAGAGAATGAATAATTTTACCAAAACAGCCTATCTTCAAGTCTTTTATTGACCTTAATCGATGTAAAAAGAACATCGTATCTATTGCATAGAATGCTAAATTTTCATCAAATATTGGTTGGTTATTTTGTTTTAATTTATCTATTAACCCTTTCGATAAACTTAATCCTGAAGCTATTGATACTACACGAGTAGCGTCCAGCATCCCCTCTTCCTTGATTACAGTTATTTGTTTACCTTCTTTGTAAGCAGGGTATTCAATATGATCCTCATTACCTCTTAAATGACATAATGGTAACACCATATCTAAATCTTGATGTTGCTCTAAGGTTGTAAATAAATCTGCTGCTACGTCTGAGTCTTGATCAAAAATAGTAATAAAATCTGCCTTATTTTGATTTAAGAAGAAATTATAAATTTTGCTTAAGGCCACATTTCTAATATCTTGATAAATCTCTACTTTTATACCTAATGCCGTTGCTTTATTGAAAAACTCAGCAATATCTTGCTCATTCAATAAAGCAGGCCCATTATTCCAAACATGAATTGTTAAATTAATAGGTCTATTTATATGTTTTAGTAGTGTATTAATAGTAGTACATTCATGTATAGCTGTACCATATAGAATAACTATCACGGAGAAGTTCATAAGTAATCTGTCAATTCAATAAATTTATATACACTTAACTGCTAAGCGTCATTTCTAATTTTTAATAGCGTCTCATTAAGTAATGTTGAACTCGTACTTTTTGTATAAGGGAAGTAAACAACTCTAACCCCTACCTCTTTAAATTTTTCTTCCATTTTTTGCCAACTTTCAGAGTTAAACCAATCATCTCCAACAAACAGAATATCAAATTTAATTTTTTTCCACATTTCAAATTTATCTATGCATTCCTGTGGAATAGCCGCATCTACAAATTTGATATTTCTAACAATTTCTATCCGTTCTTCAAAAGGAATGACTGCCTTTTTATTTTTATAGGAAACTAACTCATCTACAGTGACACCGACTATTAATTTATCACATAGTCCTTTTGCATTTTTTAATAAATTTAAATGGCCTATATGAAATAAATCGTATACCCCAGATGTATATCCTACTTGCATATTAGTTCTCGCTTAATAATTCTTTAATATTGAAGTCAAACCATGTATCAAACGCTTGCTCTTTCTTTACGTCAAAAATATCGTCAAGCTTAACAGGAAAGCCAACTTTCTTTCTATCAATAATTTCTTTTGGAATAATATCTTTAAAGATTCTTTTTAGAGGTGCCTTAACTATACCATCCTGCATTCGATAATCAAAAGGAACGCCTGCCATTCTCTCAACTAATCTATAGTCAACAAAAGGTTCACGTGCTTCAACTGAACACATCATGGTTGAGTTATCTAATCTACGTAATAATCCATGTAAATGTGCTACTTGGAAGAATGCTGCCACAATATCAATAGGTTTACCATAATGATAAAAAGGCGCTATTGCACTCTCCACAATTTCTAAATCCTCTTCAGAACCATAGGAATATAGTTTTGAAAATGCTTGTAGGTCAAATTTATCAATAGAATTGGCCCATCTAAAAATTCTATCATACCCAAAAAACAACTCGTCAGCGCCTTCACCACATAGTACTACTGTATTTTCTTTTTTAACTTCTCTAGTCATTTGGTAAAGTAATACTTCATTAGGTACTGATAATGGTTCTTTTCTGACTCTGATGAGCTTCTTAGCATCTTCAATAAACATCTCTTTAGTTACTATAACCTCATGATGTTCAGAACCTATTTTTTCTGCTGCTAAACGTCCCCACTCAAACTCATTGTATTCTTTAAAGCCAACTGTCCATGTATGCAGTTCATGGGTTAAAGCAGCTACAATCGTACTGTCTAACCCCCCAGATAAATAGCTACCCAGTGGAACATCTGCAATTTTTCTGTATTGTATTGAGGACTCTATTAACCACTTTAATTCCTCATCAGTAGGAGGTGATTGATAGCCACTAGGAAACTCCCAATATTTAGCTATTTGATTATTTTGCTGATAACATCCTGCAGGGAACATTTTTATATTTTTATAAATAGTTTGACCATTAAAAAAAGTACGTAGCTTTTTATATTGTCTTAAACCTATTTCATCAATTTGTACTTGGTTATCCAGTAAATCAACAATTGCATTAATTTCTGAGGAAAAAATACAACCTTTATCCGTTTGATAGAAATACAAAGGCTTAACACCTAATCTATCCCTTGCTACAAAAAAGTCTTTTGTTACTGTATCAAAAATAATATAAGCAAATATACCATTAAACTCTTTAATTGCTTCTTTAAAACCAATTTTTATACTTAACTCAAGTACAAGCTCGGTATCACAATGTGTTTCTAAAGCAATAGCATATTTAGCTGCTAGTTCTCTATAATTATAGATTTCACCGTTATATATGATTACATATCTCTTATCTCTACTAAAAAAGGGCTGATTGCTTCTCTCTTGTAGATCAAGGATACTGAGTCGATTATGGCCAAACTTATAATTATCAATTTCTTTATAACAACAAGGGGCATCAGGTCCCCTATGTATCATTTTCTCTAAAGCTTTGATAAATTTATTTTTATCAATATTGTTTAAATTAGTAAATAAAAGTCCACACATAAAAACAAGTATCCTGCTACATTAGTAAGTCATTAATATATCTATAAATATTAGAAGATGCTAGTTGCTTATTATCAGGAGTAATTTGATTTAAAATATAAGCATTTCTCTCATTCTTTTTCGTATCATTACCATCAATTACAACACTTTCAATAAATTGAATAATTTCTTCTTTATTTTTTACTGTATATAAATACCCTAAAATTTCTTCGCCTAACTCATTAAAGTCCATTTCTCTATGTTGATTCTCATCTTCACGACAAATAACTGCTGATGGTTTCCCTGTTGCTGAATACTCTGCCATAAAAGAAATACTATCCATTAGCATTGCATCTGAAGTAATAAATAAATCAACCCAATCACCAAGTTCTACTTGACCATTTTCTAAATTTTTCCATTTATTATAGTAGCTTTCTACTTCTTCTCTTGACCAATTTTCTATTTCTACTAAAGACTCATATAATGCAGGATGAGGTTTGAAGCAAACTTGTATCTTATCCTTATATTGCTCAGCAAGTTCAAGCATTATATCTTTATATAAAATAAAATTTGTATAAGTTGCCCAACAGTGGTGAGGAGCCCAGATAATTCGCTTACGATTTCCTTGTTGAGTTTTCCATACATCTTTTGCTATATAAGCTTTATCACGAAAGACATCTAACTTAGTTGATCCTAAATACTCTGGATAAATATTTTCTAATTTGATAGGTGCATTCTTTGCTTGTAAAGGAATTTCAGATCTCATATGATGAAATATCTGGTATGCGTCATAAAAAATCTTTTGATTAAAATGATGCTGTAAATTATCAGCTAACATTGGGCTATATGGGATTAAGAAATTTAACGAGTTAGGATAAGCTTCTATTTTAAAATAAGGATGATTCCAATCATATCCATTCTCAAAAAAAACAATATCAGGATGAAGTTCTTGACTAACATTTAAAAATTGATCTTTTTCTATATCATATCCATTAATAAAAGGTATATTCTTTTGCTGCAAAAATTCTTGTGCTTTTCCTAATCGTTCTATCATTCCCTCTTTTGTATCATGAACATAAGGGGTAATAACTACTTTACATTCAAATTTATTATCCTTTACAAACTTTTCATATAATGATGAAAACAAGTCAACAGTACTGCCTGCTGAATATCCTAAAAAAATAACTGTTATTTTTTCTTCTTTTTTAAATTTATTTTTTAATTTTGTTAAAATATTCTGATAATGTGTCTTTAACCTCTTCTGTCTAATAATATCAAACCCTTTTAATATTTTTTTTCTTACTTTCTTTTTTAAAGATTTGGAAGGTATATAAAAGGTTAATAATTTTAGTAGAACTTTTTTAGAATCCATTAGATTAATCCAATCTCATGCAATATTAAGAATATTATAAGTGTATTCAAAATAACTAGTCTTTCAATTTAGATCGAAGAACAAACTCATGATTAAATAACTTTAATACAAGTTCTCTTTTTGCTTCTAATTTTCTTTTATATAACTGCATAATAAAAGGGATTTTAAAAAACGTTTTGCTTTTTTGTAACGCAAGTAAATGTTTTTCTAAAATATCTTTTATCTGCTTATTATCAGAACTCCTAACTCTTTCTATTTCAAAGTTTAAAGTCGTGCTAGTAAGCTTAAGCATTTTTTCTATTTGACTTGCGGTATTAGCCCCATGCCATCGGTAATAAAAAGTCGTAGTATCAATATATTTCATCTTGGCATATTTAGCTATTTGTAACATCATCCAATAATCTTCAAGAGGAGCTTCTGGTGTAAAATAGCCAATTTTATCAAATATACTTTTTCTAATTAAATAACCATTAGGAATATGATTTCCCTTTAATAACATTTCATAAGTACCAAAATCTTCAGACTCAAGCTTAACAAGCTGATTTTGGATATCTGTAAATGATTTATACTTTGCTATTTCTTTATCGTAGACATTATTACGGTTTTGATCCCAATAACAAATAACTCCTTTTTCATCAATAAACTCATTTCTTCCTACAGCTAAAGCATAATCTGGATGTTGTGATAAAAACTTATGAAGTATTTGTGTTGATTCAGGTGAAAATTTATCATCTGAAGCTAAAAGCTGTATATACTCTCCTTCAGCTAGTTGCAATAGCTTGTTTAATGTTAAACAAGTCCCTTTATTTTGTTGAGTCTCAAAAACTACTCTTACAAAACGCTCTTCACAGACATTTTTCATTGCATTGATTTTAGTCCATGTATCATCTTTAGAGCCATCATCAACTACTATTAATTCAATATTTTTATATGTTTGATCAATAACAGACTGAATAGCTTCTTGAACATACTGACTATGATTATAAGCAGGTATTATTACTGAAACTAAATTGTTATTGGTAAGCATTAATAACCTCTACAATTGTCTCCACTTCTTTTTGCGACATAACAGGACTTATAGGTAGTGACAATACCTCATTGTGTATTTGCTCAGTTATAGGTAGATGTAAATGATTCCATTCTTGATATGCTAATTGCTTATGTGGTGCAATAGGATAATGAATTAATGTTTGAATACCATTATCTAATAAATACTTTTGTAATCTATTTCTATCTGTTGCCCTAATTACAAATACATGCCATACATGAGCTAATTCATCATAAGTATAAGGTAAAATGACTAATGGATTATTAATATGCTCTTGATAATACTTAGCTATTTCTCTACGGCGAGCATTATCTTTATCTAAGCCATGCAACTTAACTGTTAATACTGCTGCTTGTATTTCATCAAGACGAGAGTTAACACCCTTAAAAATATTATGATATTTTATATTTGAACCATAATTCGCCAATGCTCTAACCTTGTCAAAAAGTTGTTGATCATTGGTGGTAATAGCTCCACCATCACCTAAACAGCCTAAGTTTTTACCAGGATAGAAAGAAAAACCACTCGCATCACCTAGTGCACCTACTCGTTTTCCTTGATAATATGCACCATGTGCCTGAGCAGAGTCTTCAATAATTTTTAAATTATACTTTTTAGCTAACTGCCATATCTTATCCATTTGTACAGCTTGACCATACAAATGAACTACCATAATCGCTTTAGTTTTAGCGGTTATTTTTTCTTCAATCAAATCAGGATTAATATTATATGTATTAATATCTGGCTCTACTAAAACAGGTGTACAACCATTTTCAGAAATAGCTAAAATGGAAGCAATATAGGTATTAGCTGGTACAATTATTTCATCACCTATACCAAAACCAAAACCTTTAATAATTAAATTTAAAGCGTCTAAGCCATTAGCTACACCTAATGCATAAGATGTTTCACAGTACTCTGCATAATTTTTACAAAACTCATCATTCTGTTTGCCCTGTAAATACCAACCAGAATCTAAGACCTCTTTTATCTTAGTATCAATTTCTGTGCGATACTGGTCGTTCATCCTATATAAATCTAAAAATTTAATCATGCAAATTACTCAATATATAATTTAACTGATAACAAACATTAATTTAATAACCTACTTTATTCTAGCAGGATTACCTATAACTGTTGTATTTGCCTCAACATTTTTAGTTACAACACTACCTGCACCAATAACAGCATTTTCGCCAATCATAATACCAGGCAAAATAGTAGTATTTGCACCAATAGATGCTCCCTTCTTAATTATTGTTTTTTCTAAATTTGGACTTTTATTCCTAGATATAGGGTATCTATCATTACAAAAGGTTACATTAGGGCCAATAAATACATTGTCTTCTATATCTATTCCATCCCAAACCTGTACACCACATTTAATAGTAACACTATTACCAACTCTAACTTTATTTTCTATAAAGACATGAGAGCAAATATTACAATTTTCACCTATTATTGCTTCAGGTAAAATAACACAGAACTGCCAAATATTTGTATTATTGCCTATTTTTTTAGACTGGACATCAGACAAAGGATGAATAAAAGTCACTAGTTAATCTCTCTTAAAAATAGATCATAATCTCTTATATATTCAGATTCATCATACTTCTCACTGGCTAATACCAATACCACACAATCTGAACTAAAATTAGTAAACTCTCCCCATATATTTATAGGTGTATATAAACCTATATTGGGTTTGTTCAAACATACTGTTTCTCTACTTTTGCCATCATCTAGAATAAAATCACAAGACCCAGCTACACAAATTATGACTTGTTCTAATCTTTTATGTGCATGCTTTCCTCTAATAACGTGTCTATCTGAGCCAAAAACATAATATGTTCGTTTAATCTCGAATGGAATATCTTTACAACCCTCTATGGCAACTAAAGACCCTCGTTCATCCCCTTTGATATCAAAGTTAATGATATTATAGTTCACAAATACCCCTCAAAAAGCTTTACAGTTATTTTAAGAGAATTATATAACATCTTAAGGGTTCTATGATATTTTTAAATAACTCTCCAGACTTTTACACGACAATTGGCTGATGCTATATTTCCAGTATTATTATGTAAACCACCAGTCCAACTTGCAGTATTAGCTATCAAAGAAGAACCTGTCTGAACAACTATATTTCCACTTTCTTCTAGCTGTCCTGCTCTAATACCTTGCCCTCCATTCGAGTAAAGCCATCCAGGATTAGCCCAAGAACCATTAACCAATAATTGTACATCACATACTACAGGCTCATTAGGAAAAGGATTAGCCATTATATAACGTTTATTCGCAACCACATTCGCTGGATTTTCTTCCGTCCCATCATTAGGATAAATAATAGTAAACTTTTTAGCTTGTTGATAACTTTCTAACACACTTAAACGCGCAGCTAAGTTAGCATTTTCTGTTATTAACTGCTGTATATCTGCTTCTGAAGTGTTAATAACATACCCAAAAAGTTTTATAACCCAACAACCTGACACATTTATAGGCCGCGTTTCATTTGCTATTTTAAGCACACCATAATCATTATATGCATACATATCTGTTGTTAAATTTAACTGCCCAGTGTAATTAGTTCCACCTGGAGCAATTCCTGTTGTTACTGGACCACCACCATTAACACTAGTTGATGCAGCGGTCGCTGCTGTACCACCTGTTACCATTGCGTGTTTATGCCCTTGCATGGCATCTTGTTGTATATACCCATTAGCAACTTGATTATTATCCCCCCTAAGAAACAAAGCCCCCACACTATCTGCATATTTGCCATTATAATCAGGTACTCTAAACTTTCCTTGGCTTGAGTTAGCTACATAACTACCTCTTTTTAAAGGATCCATTTGCCATTCTAGCTCTTGAACAGTAGGTACTTTACCTTGTTGTGTTGCTATTGCAGCATCTGGGAAAATGGCTTGGGAAAGTTCTTGACCGTCAGCAGCAATATAACCGTTTGGAATATTTACTCTAGAGGGCCACCAAAATACTGCAAACATTGGCACACCATTCCCTTCAAAACCATCAAAGCGGTCAGTAAGGGTATTAAGTGCATTACCAATAGTTCTAGTAGGATAATTTAATGCTTTATTATAACCAACTAAGCCACTACCTCTACTCTCACTGCTAGCATCAACTAACCTTTGAGCTAGTTCTGCGGCTGAACCTGTTGCTGTTGTGGTTAAAATAGGTTGCCCTTCGTTATCAAATGAAAGGTTTTTGTTAGCTCGTTCGTTGGCTAAAGGTAATTCTCGTACACCTTCAGCATCTGCAACCCTTAACGCTTTGGTAGTATCTTGCGCAACCCCTTGTAAAGCTAAATAGATACGGTCAAAGTCTTGGTTAACTGTTTTTGCTAGTAAATCACCATTTTCTTGATAATCGGTTTCTCTAATTAAAGTAATTGAGCGTTGTAATAGTAAAACACCTTCAGGAGCATCTTCAAAAATAATTTCACTGATAGGATTACCTAACCCTGTTACTGTATATCCAGTGGTAATTAGCTGATTATTAATAAAAACATAAAGATCACTTCGATCTAATAATAAAAAGGGAATAGCAAACTTTGTAACCATTCCATCTGCTTGATATTCTTTGTAGTTAAGGGATGTTGTAACTGTCATAATTTTATCTCTATCAGTAGTTGACCTTTATGTCATAAGTTGTATTACTTGGTCTCCAATAATCTGACTTTTGCTCGGTTGATTTCCCAACTATTCGTGCAATACGCACAGGTGTTTGTAAAACAGCGCCAGCAAGGCTGTCCAAGTAGTCATCTTTTTGATGAGATAATTCAGGGTTAAACGTCCGCAATTGCTCAATAGCAGGGCTATTTAATACAGAGTCATGTGCCCATAAAAAGCCTGATAACAATGGTGGTTCTAGTGCATCTAAAATACGTTTTTGTTTATTGGTAGAAACATGTTGTTCCCTTACGCCACAGCCAGTTCCTTGTAATGCCTTGCGTAGAATAGGTGGTACAAAACCACCCGCCCCATTGGTTTCTACCACTACACAGGGGATGTTATATTGCACTACTCGCTCATAGACTTGCTTAACGTGCCCACCAATGATATTGCCTTCATTATCAAACTCTGCCAAATCACCAATCATCGGTTCTGCCAACTGCCAATACAATTGTCCTTGTGCATCTGTTAACACTAAACTTAATGCAGAAGCATCTGATTTCACTTTGCCTAGCGCACAATCCCAGTAAGCAATAGCTCCCACAATTTGGGTATCCCCCAACCATAAAGTCACGGTATTATTGGCTTTTCGTAGTTGTGGAGTATGTTTATAAGGTTTTAGTTTGCTAGGATCTAAACGTGTTTCTGTAATAGGCTTGGCATGTAGTTGATATTGCGAATCCCATTTATTAACAGTTTCTGTTTCACGGCGACGTTTTTCTAACTCATCAATGGTAAAACGTTCAGGCCATGCCATACCTGCATAACAATCAATTAATACCTTAGGTGGCTTATTAAAAACTAAGGTATTGCCCTGTAGCTGATAATCTTTGTTTTCTTCTAATAGCCTAGCGCCATAACCAATACCATAAAATACGTACTGTGGTCTAAAAGGCAGTTGATAACGCTTTTTAGTGGCCGTACCTATACGGTACTCTTGCTCAAACATACGAATCGTTAAACAATCAGCCCCTTTTTCTGCCAATCGCTCATATAGACTATCAAAGGTATGGGGTGTACCAATAAATAATTTACGTCCACCAGGCACAAGAATATGTGTTTGTTCATCTAACCTTTCACGCATCTTT
>JBEBWU010000036.1:0-9874 GCA_040391985.1 Entomomonas sp.
ATTAGCTGTTGTGCAAGATTAGCCAGTGTTTGTTGCGCTAAGGCAGTACGCATTTGTTGTTCTGCATTTAACATAATGGCGTGAATAGCACAGGTACCAGTAGTTGCCCAAGCAGGTGGTTGTTTGTCAAACACTGCACAATTTGATCTGATTTCTTTGCATTTAAATAGGGGTTTGTGATTATCAATAGCAATCACAACATCAAGCACAGTTATTTGTTCCGCAGGTTTCGCGAGTGAAAATCCGCCTTTAATACCTTCTGTTGCTGTCACTATGCCTGCTTTGTGTAGTTTAGTAAAAATCTTTGCTAAGTAGTCAGTAGGAATATTTTGCAAACTAGCTAAATCACGCACACTTACCCCTTTAGCATTGATTGGTTGGCTAAGATAAAGTAAACAATGTAATGCGTATTCTACGCCAGAACTAATATATGACATGGGTGAGCATAGTACTGTAAGTAATTTTAATAGTCTTCTATTTTATTATAGAAGATTCTGAAATAGTTAGCGATTAGCTAAAGTTATTATAATGGTTAATGTAATAATCTATAACGAAATACTTAAGTCTAAACAACTTACCAAAAAACTTGCTGATTAGCGTTAACTAGTCTTACAATAAAAAGACTATAGCAAAATCTATAGCATGGGCGTCGCGGCCCGTTTCATCCACACACGGCCCGCTGCTAGAACTATCTAGCAGTTGGTAGTATAGCTTTGCCTGTTTTTATGGCGGACTATGCACGGGACACCCTTCGGGGTGTGCCGATTCCGTGTGTGTCGGTCCGCGAACCTGTGCATAGTTCCGCCTCCTTATCTGGTTAGGGAGGCTAAACAGATTACAGGAGTTAACCGATGAGCAAAGCAACTAATATTCCCCCTTGTTTTATTCCCTTGAATTTTACTTCGCAGTCTAATAAAGAGAATGTACTTTACTATAATGCTAATGCAGCCGCTGAAGATATTTTTGAGTGTGCAACGGGTAGGTTATTGGCAGTAATTAATTTATTGGAAAGCCTTTATGAGTTTGATAAGTGTGAAAGCACAGCCGTACAAGCGGTATGTTCTGCTTCCAGTTTACTATTAAATGATGCTTTTACTCTTTTGCAAGAAATGAATCCAGTAGCTACTAGATTGAGAAGTGAAAATATAAAAGACTAGTTGGTAAGACTAGTCTTAAATATTTTATAAGCATTAAGATATTCTAATTTAAGGACTGTTTTTGCTGTAATAGTCCTCTTATTAGTATTTTAACGATTAGTTAATAACTCTTTAGCTTGTTTAATAGCTGCTTTAACTTGGGCTGGCGCGGTACCACCTAAATGATCACGAGCATTAACTGAACCTTCAAGGGTTAGCACTGCAAATACATCTTGCTCGATTTTATCACTGAATTGTTTTAATTCAGCAAGGCTCATTTCTGCAAGGTCTTTATTATGTTCTACACCATAGCGTACAGCATGACCAACAATTTCATGACAGTCACGGAAAGGTAAGCCTTTACGTACTAGATAGTCTGCAAGGTCTGTTGCTGTGGAAAAACCACGTAAAGCTGCTTCGCGCATATTTTCGCGGCGAGCTTGGATAGCTGGTACCATATCAGCAAAGGCACGTAGTGAGTCAGCTACAGTATCCACTGCATCAAATAGTGGCTCTTTATCTTCTTGGTTGTCTTTATTATAAGCTAATGGTTGGCCTTTCATTAAGGTTAATAAGCCTGTTAAGTCACCAAAAACACGACCTGATTTACCACGAATTAGTTCAGGTACATCGGGGTTTTTCTTTTGTGGCATAATTGAGCTACCTGTGCAGAAACGATCAGGTAATTCAATAAAACGAAATTGAGCACTAGTCCATAATACTAGCTCTTCTGAAAAGCGAGAAAGGTGCATCATAATTAAGCTGGCGGCACTACAGAACTCAATAGCAAAATCTCTATCAGATACACCATCTAAAGAATTACCAGACACAGCCTCAAAGCCAAGTAGGTTACAGGTGATTAAGCGATCAATTGGGTAGGTAGTACCTGCTAATGCAGCACTTCCAAGAGGCATACGACTAACACGTTTACGGCAATCTACTAAGCGTTCATAGTCGCGACTTAACATTTCAAACCACGCTAGTAAGTGATGACCAAAAGTGACAGGTTGAGCCGTTTGTAAATGGGTAAAGCCAGGCATAATAGTATCTGCTTCTTGTTCTGCTAGTTGCAAGATACCTTGTTGTAATCTGGTTACTTCGTCTTTAATACGATCAATCTCGTCACGTAACCATAAGCGAATATCTGTAGCTACTTGGTCGTTACGACTACGTCCTGTATGTAATTTTTTGCCCGTTACACCAATACGTTCAGTTAGTCTAGCTTCGATATTCATATGAACATCTTCTAAATCCACACGCCATTCAAATTGACCTGCTTCTATTTCTTGTTGAATTTGGTTAAGTCCTTCAATAATAGCATCACGCTCAACGGCAGTTAATACACCTACTTCAGTGAGCATTTTGGCGTGGGCAATTGAGCCCATAATATCGTGTTTATAAAGACGTTTATCAAAATCAACGGAGGCTGTAAAACGAGCGACAAAGGCATCTACAGGCTCATTAAAACGACCACCCCATGACTGATTTGTTTCTTTAGTCATAATTAAACTCTGCAATTGGATTATTTTTCAGTACAATTGTCATATGATACCAGATGTGTTTTTGGGACGCAGATTTTTAGTAAGGTGATTATGAAAGTTTTATTTCTTGTTCAAAAAGAGCAGCGAATTATTTTAGATAGACTGTATGAAAGTATAGAGGCTAATTGTGAGTGTGATACTCGCTGGTTGACAGATGATGAACAAGCAAATTTAAAACATTACTTTAAAGAGAAAGTAGATACTTCTCAGTATGATCGTATTTTGTTTTTCTTACGCTTTAAAAAAGAAATAAAACAAGTCGGTTTTATACGTTCTGTTCCTAATTTAGTTATTTTAGAGCATGACGCTTGGCAAAATTATGCAGCAGGTAAGTATCATGACAAATTTAGCCAACACTATCATCATTTACCTTGGGCTAGGGTGTTAGTATCTGGTTATGGTATTGCTAAAAAATTACAGCAAGAAGGCGTAGATGCTGTTTTTGTACCTAAAGGTTATGACGAGCAATTGCTTTGTAATAATGGGTTAGAGCGTGATATTGAGTTGGGCTTTGTGGGGAGTATTCGTAATGAAGCCTATAGTTTACGTAAACAAACACTAGAAGCTGTAGCTAAAGCTGAGAATTTGGTTATTACCAAAACTAAATCAGGTGAAGAGTATGTTAATACTTTAAATCGTATTAAGTTCTTCGTTAGTGCTGATGTTGGTTTTGGCGAGTATATGATTAAAAATTTTGAAGCAATGGCGTGTGGTTGTGTGTTAATTGCTTATGATCAAGGGATTGATGAAAACCAAGCATTAGGCTTTGTAGATATGGAAAATATTGTGTTGTATCGCAATCTACAAGATATCCAAGAAAAACTAAAATTATTAAGGGAAAATCCACAACAAGTAGAGCAAATAGCTAAAGCAGGGCAGCAATTGGTAGAAAGCCGCTATAGCTATAAGCAGTTAGGTAAAACAACGGTAGAAGCAATGACTGCTCCTTTACGTGAAAGACCAAAGGATACTTTTTGGGAAAAACTCTATTATGGTTTAAAAGGCTAATGATAAGTCCTTATATTTTGTTGCATTTCTTCTTTGGGTCTAATCGTGATAATTTGGCAGAATAGATATTATTTATCCACTAGGATTATTATCTATGTGTATTCTGACTAGGTTAAATCAACTATCTCAGTCAATATTAGCTATTTTTTTAGCATTATTTATATTATCAGCTAATGCCCGTGATTATCATTATTCAGATGCTCATTTGCATTATGTGGACTTTTTCCAAGATACAGATGGTATGAATAAGTTGCTTAAAGCAATGGATAAGGGAAAGATTGATCATGTGATGATTAGTGGTGTTTCTGTAGCTAAGAAATGGCATGAAGATGAACCACAGAAACCACGCTATTATGCAGGCGATGATGCTGCTGTATATTGGTATAGTGCAACAGATACTATCATAGTTGATGCAGTTAAAGATTTATCTAAGGAGCAAAGAAAGCGTTTTCATCCCTTTTTAACAGGTTTTAATCCTGTTGATAAAATGGCTGCTGAGCATATAGAACGTATGTTGGAGATGAATCCTGGGTTTTGGCAGGGAATTGGTGAGATATTTACCCGTCATGATAATTTAACTGCTTTAACGACAGGTGATATTCCACGTGCTAATAATGAAGCACTAGATCGTGTTTATGATTTAGCAGCTAAGCATGATCTGCCAGTCATGTTGCATAGTAATATAACTTCTCAACGAGAGCGTAAGCCTCTTTATTTAGAGGAACTAGAAGAGGCGGTAAAAAAACATCCTAAAACACGATTTATTTGGGCTCATGCGGGAACGAGTGCAGAGATTCATCGCCATCAAAAGAAGTTGGATTTTCTATTGCCAGAGGTAAAACGTTTATTAAAAACTTATCCCAATTTATATATTGATTTGTCATGGACTGTATTAGAGCCTTATCTTATTGATAAAGATAAAAAGCCTGATCCTAAGTGGGTAGAGCTAGTAGAGGAATATCCAGATAGATTTTTATTAGGTTCTGATGTGGTGGGTAAGTTTGATAATTTACCTAGTTATTTGGAAAGTTTTAATCCTTTTTTGGATGCATTATCTGAAGATGTTGCTCATAAAGTAGCAAGGGATAATTTTTTAGCTATTCTTCCTAAAGCTGTAAAGAAACAACAGGAATAGTTTTATAGGCTATGTGCTACATAGCCTATAAATTATTCATTATTCTCGATTGATGGCTTTCCCTAATATTTTTTCAGCTGCTTGGAACATTTGTTCAATAGATAACACAGTAAGATTAGGTAAAGCTTTTAACCAATTAGCATTAAGCTCAATGAGATTTTCTTTGATATCAAAGAAGTCGTCATTATTTAAAGTATCACGGGTTGGATTTTTACCAAAATAATCACCATCTAAGAATCTAGCTAGTTCAAGTTCATCATAGGTATCTATTACAATGGCTTGCTGATTAAAAAAAGCTAAGTGATCTGTAGCCTGCATTTTTTCAAGGCCATCACGTATGACAGCATTTAGCTCATCATTCCAACCACTGTTATAAACAAACTGAGAGAAACCACCATTTTTAACTTGAGAACAATAGTAGTCTACATAGTAACTAGTTTGTGCTTCTGGACAAAGCTCTCCATCAAAGCCTTCTTCCCTTAATAAGTTAATAAAACTGATATTGGAGTCAATAATATCGTAGGGATCAATGCTATTAAAACTATTTTCAGAAACAATAACTTTGTCCATGTATTTTCCTTTTTTATGTAAAGTAAGATGTTTTATTGTGGATAACTAATTAAAAAATGTAAAGATAGATGAAAATAGTTTTACCTTAATCAAATATCAAGTAGTTATCTTGTTGGGTTTAAGAAGGAATATAAAAAATTCTCTTCTTTTAAGAAGAAGTTTCTTCTACGTCATCGTTATATTTTTCAATAATGCTGTTTATCTGTTGTTTTAATTCTTTAAGATTAGTATAGGCATCATCACAAAACTCTTGGGAAGGTTGGTAATCAGGCTGACCAAATTGTTTAATTTCCGCTGCATGTTTTTTCTTGAAAGATGCTTTTGGTTTTATTTTGCTTAATTCAGCCACAGCAGCTTGATTTTTTTGATTAGTGAATTCGCTAATATAGCTTGATATTTCTCGTAAATATTGACTATTTGCTTCTTCAATAGCTTGTTGTGAACAAATTTGAGTTGATTCTGCCATAACTACAAATGGAGTGTACAAGCTAAAAAGGGTAAACATGAAACAAAACTTATAACGCATTAGAGCAATTCCTAGTTTTAAAATAATCTCTGCACGAAACACTCTTTTAAATAAAGTTGGCTTCATAATATCATTGTTTAAATAAATATGACTTAAAGGAATACAAGTCATTTAGTTATTGTTCATGAATAGATGTATGGGGTTGTTTTTATTGTGTTTATTTTTGATGGAGTTAAGATAGACTTTCTTTTTGTAAAGAATGCTCTCAGTATATACAATGAGTTATGACTTTTATAATACTGTAAGGAGAAACAAATGGCTGATAAAAAATTACTAATGATCGTGGGTGATTATGTTGAAGACTATGAAACTATGGTGCCTTTTCAAGCCTTGTTAATGCTTGGCTATAAGGTACATGCTGTTTGTCCAGATAAAAAAGCAGGAGATAAGGTTAAAACAGCTATTCATGATTTTGAAGGTGATCAAACTTACAGTGAAAAACCTGGTCATGGTTTTGTATTAAACCATGATTTTGATAAAGTAAATGTGGCTGATTATGTTGGTTTGATAGTACCTGGGGGACGTGCACCAGAATATCTACGTCTTAATAAGCGAGTTGTTGAAATTGTGCAAGAATTTGCTAAGGCTGATAAGCCTATTGCTGCCGTATGTCATGGTCCACAATTATTAGCAGCAGCTGGTATTTTAAAGGGTAAGAAATGTAGTGCTTATCCTGCATGTGAGCCAGAAGTTGGTTTAGGTGGTGGTAGTTATCAGAATATACCTGTTGATCAAGCAGTAGTTGATGGTAATTTAGTAACTGCACCAGCTTGGCCTGCTCATCCTGATTGGTTAGCTAAATTTGTTAAACTTTTAGGGGCAAATATAGTAATTTAGACGAATACCCTACTATTTATAGGTGAATTATTAGACATAGGTCTCATTATTCACCTTTTACGGTTCTCTTTCTATCAAAAAACATCATAATAATAAAAAAAGCAATAGAAGGATTTTGGCATGACTGATACTGCAGTAGAAATAATACATGATGCAATGGAGCATCAATTTAAAGTAAATATAAATGAGAGTTGTGCTTATCTAGCCTATGCCAATATGGGCGATAAGACAATTGACTGCTATCGAACTTTTGTTCCTGAGACTTTAAGGGGTAAGGGAATTGCTGCTGAACTAACTAAAGCTGTATTAGATTATGCCGAGCAGAACAGCCTAAAAATTATTCCAACATGCTCTTATGTTGAAAAATATATGCAAAGTAAGGGATTGATTTAAAAGGATAAGTTAGATGGTAATAATACCATCTAACTTACTAGTGCATTAATTACGTTTTGGAAGTATATCTTTCAAACGATTGTGCATTGAACGAATTGACTTCTCAGTTGTTTCCCAGTCAATACATGCATCTGTGATAGAAACACCATATTTTAATTGCTTTAAGTCTTTAGGGATAGGTTGACTGCCCCAGCCTAAATTACTTTCTACCATTAGTGAAACAATAGATTTGTTACCCTCAACAATTTGATTAGTTACATTTTCCATTACTAAAGGTTGTAAAGCAGGATCTTTGTTAGAGTTAGCGTGGCTACAATCAATCATAATATTAGGTGTGATTTTTGCCTTAGTTAATTCCTGTTCACACAATGAAACGCTTACAGAATCATAATTAGGGCGACCATTACCACCACGCAATACTACGTGACCATAAGGGTTACCTCTAGTAGTTACAATAGAAACTCCGCCTTTTTGGTCAATACCTAAAAAACGATGTGGATTAGAAACAGATTGTAATGCGTTGATTGCAACAGTTAAACCACCATCTGTACCATTTTTAAAACCAACCGCAGAAGAGAGGCCAGAGGCCATTTCACGGTGAGTTTGTGACTCAGTAGTACGTGCGCCGATGGCAGACCAGCTAATTAAATCTTGCAAATATTGTGGTGAAATAGGGTCTAATGCTTCAGTGGCAGTAGGTAAACCCATATCAGCTAAGTCTAATAGTAATTGGCGACCAATTTTTAGACCATCTTCAATTTTAAAAGAATCATCTAAATAAGGATCATTAATTAAGCCTTTCCAACCTACAGTGGTACGTGGTTTTTCAAAATAAACGCGCATAATAAGATAGAGCGTATCTTGCACTTCTTCAGCAAGTACTTTAAGGCGCTCAGCGTATTCTTTAGCCGCTTTTAAATCGTGAATAGAGCAAGGACCTAACACTATAAATAAGCGGTGGTCTTTACGATCTAAAATATCACGTACAACTTGACGACCAGTAGAAACAGTTTTTAAAGCAGTAGCCGTTAATGGCAACTCTTTTTTCAGTTGTTCTGGTGTGATCAAAGCATTATTTGATACAACATTTAAGTCTTCAATAGGTAAGTCAGTCATTATATTACTCATCAGGCACTTTATGCACAGAAAATTTCCATAAACAATAGCAGTTGAAAGATGTAGACAATAACATATAAGTTGTATTCTCCTCTAGTGTGCTGTAACAAGAAAATTATTTTTATTGATGGAGTTAATAGATTTTTTGATGAGATAGTCAAAAGTTATATTAATTATGTAATAAATAATGAAGTTTATTTTAATCACTATCTGTAAAGGTATTATAATAGTTGCTTTTGTAATACCTGATACTTATAAATGACTACTGAACAACAATTAGATAATTCCTTATTAAAACGTATTGAACAAGCAATGGTGGCAGACCGTCATTTTTTGCGTAGAGAGTTTTTTGCCTTAAAAAAACAGCCTGATGAAGCAAAATTGATACGTTGGACTGAGCGTTTACAACAGTCTTGTCAAACAGTAGTTAATCGTCAGCAAAGTATTCCTAAGATTAATTATGACGATGCATTGCCAATTGCTGCCAAAAGGGATGAAATCAAAAAAGCTATAGTAGCCAATCAGGTAGTTATTATTGCAGGGGAAACGGGCTCAGGAAAGACTACTCAGTTACCCAAAATTTGTTTAGAGATTGGGCGTGGCGTGCAGGGCATGATAGGTCATACTCAGCCACGACGTATAGCTGCTCGTAGTGTGGCTAGTCGAGTGGCAGATGAGTTAACCACACCCTTAGGTGAGTTAGTGGGTTATCAGGTTAGGTTTGAGGATCAAAGTACTGATAAAACCCTGATTAAGTTAATGACAGATGGTATTTTACTGTCTGAAACGCAACATGATCGTTTTTTAAATCGCTACGATACAATTATCGTGGATGAGGCTCATGAGCGTAGTTTAAATATTGATTTTTTATTAGGCTTTTTAAAAACTTTATTAGCTAAACGACCTGATTTAAAACTAATTATTACCTCGGCTACCATTGACCTAGAGCGTTTTGCTAAGCATTTTGATAATGAACATATTATTGAAGTATAATTTCGTACTTATACAGTGGAAACGTGGTATCGTCCGTTAGTGGGTGAACTAGATGAGGAAGGTAACCCTTTAGAAAATGACTTATCAGTTGATCAAGGGATTTTAGCAGCGATTGCTGAATTAGATCAGAATGAAAAAGTAAATCAACGAGCATTAGGGGATATTCTGGTTTTCTTGCCCGGTGAAAGGGAAATTCGTGATGCGGCAGATATATTACGTAAAGCTAATTTACGCCATACTGAAATTTTACCGCTTTATGCACGGTTAACGCCTGCTGAGCAACAACGTATTTTTCAATCTCACGCAGGACGACGTATTATTCTTGCTACCAATGTGGCAGAAACTTCATTAACTGTTCCAGGTATTCGTTATGTAATAGATAGTGGTACGGCAAGAATTAGTCGCTATAGTTACCGTGCTAAAGTGCAGCGTTTGCCTATTGAGGCTATTTCTCAAGCCAGTGCTAACCAGCGTAAAGGACGTTGTGGACGGATTGAGGCAGGTATTTGTATTCGGCTCTACAGTGAGCAAGACTTTTTAAGTAGACCATTGTTTACTGATCCAGAAATATTACGTACCAACCTAGCTGCTGTTATTTTGCAAATGCTGCATTTGCGTT
>JBEBWU010000037.1:0-9795 GCA_040391985.1 Entomomonas sp.
AAATTAATACTAATAAATAGATACATTTAATAGCATTAAATTCACTTTTTCTATTAAAATGTATCCCTACGATTTCTCTACAAATAACATAACCCAATTCTTATTTCATTAGGAGGCCATATTGCACCACGCTACTAGTTTTCTCCAAGATTTGGCTATTCTTATGCTATTTGCAGGCGTAACGATCGTTATTTTTACGCGATTAAAACAGCCTATTGTTTTAGGTTACATGGTAGCAGGCTTTCTTATTGGCCCTTATTTTATTAAGCCAGGACTTATCAATGATAGAGAGAGTATTGAAACATTATCCCAGTTGGGGGTAATTTTTTTGATGTTCTGTTTGGGCTTAGAGTTTAGTATTCGACGATTATTCTCAGTGGGTGCTACAGCATTTACGGTGGCATTATTAGAAATTGTGGTAATGGTATGGTTAGGCCATGAAATAGGACGTTTCTTTGGATGGGGAAAAATGGACACCTTATTCTTAGGTGCGCTATTAGCTATGTCTTCTACTACTATTATTGTTAAAGCATTAAATGACCTAAAAATGAAACACGAACGATTCGCGCAGCTAGTTTTTGGCGCATTGATTGTGGAAGATATTTTAGGGATTGGTATTATCGCTTTACTCTCAGGTATCGCTACATCAGGTGGAGAGATTGATACTGCTAATGTGATGACAACCATTAGTAAGTTAGTGCTATTTATGGTGGTGTCCTTAGTGATAGGGATTATCATGGTGCCACGCATACTCTCTTATATCGCACGCTTTCAAAGTGATGAAGTGATGTTAGTGAGTGTGCTAGGGATTTGCTTTGGTTTTTGTTTGGTAGTTATTTCCCTTGATTATAGTGTGGTGTTGGGTGCTTTCTTAGTTGGTGCTATTATGGCGGAATCCAGACAGTTAGCCCAAATAGAACGCATTATCGAGCCAGTTCGTGACTTATTTAGTGCCATATTCTTTGTGACTATTGGTATGTTGATGGATCCTTCTATCCTCAAAACCTATTCGTTAGAAATTTTTGTTATTGCGGTAGCGGTAATCGTTGGTAAATTTGTTTCTTGTGGGCTAGGTGCGTTTATTACAGGAAACGATGGTAGAACTTCATTAAGAGCAGGTATGGGATTATCGCAAATTGGTGAGTTCTCTTTTATTATTGCTGCATTAGGGATGAGTTTAGGTGTAACCAGTGATTTCTTATACTCTATCGTGGTAGCAGTATCAGTAATTACCACCCTGACTACACCTTATTCAATAAAATTAGCGGACCCATTATCAAGGGGACTGGCGAAGATTATCCCTACACCTATTAGCAAAGTATTTACTGCTTATACACAATGGGTTGATCATATTCGCTTACATGGTGATAAAGCGGTATTAGCAGGAATGATCCGTAAAATCATTATGCAGGTAGGGATTAATCTGTCATTAGTGATCGCTATTTTCTTGGCAGTGGCTTACTTTGTAGGGCCTATTAGCGAATGGCTAGGTAATTGGGTTACAAAAGTTGATTATCGTAAAGCTATTATTTGCGGTGTTGCAATGATTTTATCATTACCTTTCTTAATCGCTGCCTATCGTAAATTAAAAGCGTTATCCATGTTATTAGCAGAAATGAGCCTAAAAGGCAGTAACGTCAAGCTACAGCGGGTAATTGCTGAGGTAATTCCAGCGTTATCTATGATTGCTATTTTAGTATTGTTGTCAGCATTGTCTTCTACTATTTTACCTTCCCGCGAAACATTGATTATTGTGATAGCAGTTACTGCTGTTTTAACATTAGTTCTTTGGCGTTGGTTTGTAAAAATCCATTCTAGATTGCAAATAGCATTATTTGAAACCTTAGAAAACAGTCAAGATAACCATCATAAGTAATTTATAAAAATACTATAGTTATTACTCTATACTTATATTTCGTTGAATGACTTTACCGTGCTAGTTATGGTCTTTAGTCATTCACTTTGTCTAAAATGGATAGAAATAGCTTAAAATAATAACTAATTGTTTATTTTTAACATTTTAAATATTTTTTTGACAATCCCTAAACATATTTTCGACATACAGTTTGCTATCTTCTGGCATCACTAGGTTTAACCTATTTTTTGTTATTTATTAACTTAAGATGCTGGATTATTTAATATGTTTAATTTTAAAAGACTATCTTGTAACAGCTTAGTTTTTGTTATTGTTTGTGCACTTTTCTTTGTGCTTTTTCAAAATATTGCTTTTTTTCATAAAACTGTCCAACTATTAGAAATGGATAGCTTTACAGACTATTTGTTAGTAGGCTCTTTTTTTATTTTTATCTTTTGTTTTCTGAATATACTATTTTCAATTATTTTAGTAGGCTTCTTAAGAAAGCCACTGATTATTATTTTGCTGTTCTGTAGTGCTGGCGCTAACTATTTTTCTTATTTGTATAATGTTTATATAGATAAAGACATGATACAGAATATCATGCAAACTAACCCAGGTGAGGCAGGGGCATTAATTACAGTTAAGTTAGTTATTTGGTTATTAGTATTTGCCGTATTACCCAGTATCTTTGTTATTTTAGTTAAAGTTAATAAAGCACCTTTTACAAGATCAGTAGCATATAGGTTGGCTAATATTACCTTATCAATTATTGTTTTAGTTGGTGTATCCTACCCATTGTATAACCAATACGCCTTTTTTATTAGAGAAAAAACCAATAACCAAATTACTAAGTTAATAACACCTAGTAATTATGTTCATGGGTTGATTAGTTATAGTAAAGATTTATTCAAAAAGCAGTTACCCTTTATACATGTGGGTGAGGATGCTAAACGTGAACAACTAGCTGATCACAAGAAAAAATTAATGATTATTGTGGTAGGGGAAACTTCACGAGCAATGAATTTCTCATTAAATGGTTATGCTAAAGAAACCAATCCCTTATTAAAAAATCAAGATATTATTAATTTTGAGCAAGTAAGTTCTTGCGGTACTGCTACGGCTGTTTCTGTGCCTTGTATGTTTTCCGTAATGCCAAAGAATCGTTATAAAGAGAGTGTTGCTGAACGTCAGGATAATTTATTAGATATTCTAAATAGAACAGGTGTTAATATTCTTTGGAAAGAAAATGATGGTGGTTGTAAAGGTGTTTGTGATCGGATTACTTCTATTCGCTTAAAAGATATTTATCCAAAGGAATCCTGTCCAGATGGTTTATGTTATGACATACACTTATTAGATAATTTGGATGATTATATTAATGAGCGTACGGATGATACTGTTATTGTGTTACATACCAATGGTAGTCATGGGCCTGCTTATTATCGACGCTATCAAAAAGAGCAGGAGAAATTTACTCCAGCATGCAGTACCAATGCGGTAGAAACATGTACTACAGAACAGTTGGTTAATGCTTATGATAATACTATTGTGAATATAGACTATGTGTTAAATGAAACGATTGAGCTATTGAAAAAGCACTCAAATAAATTCTCAACGGCTATGCTTTATGCTTCAGATCATGGAGAGTCGTTAGGAGAGAGTGGCATTTACCTACATGGTATGCCTTATAGTATAGCCCCTAAAGAGCAAACTCATATTCCGATGATTTTCTGGTTATCAAAAGATTTTTTAGCGGATAATAAAATAGATAAATCTTGTATGTTAGCCAGTGCAAAAAATACGGAAGCTTCTCATGATAATTTGTTTCATACAGTATTAGGAGCAATGAATATAACAACTGAAGTATATAACCCTAAACTCGATTTATTTAAAGGTTGTGAAAATAATTGGATTGTTAATAATTAATTGATTATGAAAAACTCAAAGCATTTATTTGTGATTACAGGAGGACCAGGTTCTGGTAAAACGACACTGATTCGAGAGTTAGTAAAATCTTATACAGTGAAGGCAGAGTCTGGTCGTGCCGTTATTCAAGAGCAATTAGAAATAGCAGGGCAGGCTTTACCTTGGATAAATCCATTAGCATTTGCCGAACAAATGCTAGTTAAGGACTTATGTTCATATAATGAAGCAAATAAACAGCAATCAACTGTCATTTTTGATAGGGGAATTCCAGATATTTGTGGTTATTTAATAACAATAAATAGGGAAATTCCCCAATCTATTAAAAAAGCAGCAGAGAGTTATTTATATAATAAAAATGTATTTATCGCTCCTTACTGGCCTGAAATTTTTGAACAGGATGCTGAGCGTAAGCAAACACTGGCAGAAGCAAAGTTGACCTATGAAGTAATGAAAGAGGTTTATGGTCAATTAGGATATACCCTTATACAGCTACCCAAAGCACCTATTATAGAACGTATTGATTTTATGAGAAATTATTTAGAGAATTAGTTATAAAATTACTAGTTATAAAAAAGCCCTCTTATAAAGAGGGCTTTTTATTTAGCTTAAAACTATTATAACTTAGGACCTGCTTTACGAATTTCTTCAGAAACCTCAAATTTCTTGAAGTTTTCAATAAATTTATTAGCAAGTTCACGTGCTGCTTCGTCATAGGCAGCAGTATCAGCCCAAGTATTACGAGGGTTAAGTAAGTTAGTTTCAACACCTGGTACTGCTTTAGGTACATCAAGGTTGATGATATCTAAATGTTCAGTCTCAGCACCAATTAATGCACCACTTTGAATAGCAGCAATCACTCCACGGGTAGTTGGAATACTGAAACGTTTACCAACACCATAACCACCACCAGTCCAGCCAGTGTTTACAAGGTATACTTTAGAACCAAATGAATTAATACGCTTAATTAATAGCTCTGCATATTCACGAGGTGGGCGTGGGAAGAAAGGTGCACCAAAACAAGTAGAGAAAGTAGATTTAATACCACTACCAGAACCCATTTCAGTAGAACCTACTAATGCAGTGTAACCTGATAAGAAGTGATAAGCGGCTTGTTCATTATTTAAGATAGATACAGGAGGTAATACGCCTGTTAAGTCACAAGTTAAGAAGATAACCGCATTAGGTTCGCCACCTTTGTTTTCTTCAGCACGTTTAGCAATAAAGTCACGTGGGTAACAAGCACGAGTATTTTGAGTAAGGCTATCATCTGTATAATCTGGTTGACGTTGGTTATCTAAAACCACATTCTCTAATACAGTACCAAATTGAATAGCTTTCCAAATAACAGGTTCATTCTTTTCAGTTAAATCAATACACTTAGCGTAGCAACCGCCTTCGATGTTAAATACCGTACCAACACCCCAACCATGCTCATCATCACCAATTAAATAACGGCTTTCATCAGCAGAAAGGGTTGTTTTACCAGTACCAGATAAACCGAAGAATAAAGTTACATCACCTTGTTCGCCCATGTTAGCAGCGCAGTGCATAGGTAATACATCTTTTTCTGGTAATAAGTAGTTTTGCACAGCAAACATAGATTTTTTCATTTCGCCTGCATAGCGCATACCAGCTAGTAATACACGTTTGCGAGCAAAGTTTAGAATTACAACGCCATCAGAGTTAGTACCATCACGCTCTGGGTTGCAAACAAAGTTAGGTGCATTTAATACTTGCCACTCATCAATATTGTGAGGGTTATATTGTTCTGGATTAATAAATAAAGCGCGACCAAATAGATTATGCCAAGCTGTTTCTGTAGTCATCTTAACAGGTAAGTAATGGTTAAGATCTGAACCTACATGGACATGAGAAATAAAGTGGTCTTGTTCATTAATATAGGATTCTACACGTTGCCAAAGTGCGTCGAACTTATCTGCAGGGAATGGTTTGTTGACAGTGCCCCAATCGATTTTATCTTTTGTACTCGGTTCTTCAACAATAAAGCGATCAGCAGGGGAACGACCTGTGCGGCGACCCGTTTGAACCACTAATGACCCATTAGCGGCAAATTCACCTTCCTTACGTTGAATAGCTTCTTCAATAAGTTGTGCGATACTAATATCGGTGAAAATGGTAGTTTGACTCATGTGGAATTCCTGTCGGTTTTTCCCGACCCTTTTATATTAAAAATGATTGCTAATTAAGAAAATTTTTCAATTATGCCAGATTAAACGCTGATGATAAATAATTTTGATAAAAAAAGACTGGAGACAAATTGATGCAACTCCTTATAATGATCTGAATGTTAGTGCTAATATTTGATTATTTATAGGCGTTTTTAGCTTGCTAAATAATGGTTTATTAGTTTTATATAAGTTAGTTGATTGATTTAGTGGTCGTAAATAAGGATATGATGTTTAAACAGTTTGCAGTAAAGCAGGGCATAATAGTCTTAAGTATAGTCAGTTGTTTACTATTGGCTAGTGTATGGGTATCCCCAATACAGGCGCAATGGTTGGATGATCCTGCTTCACAGCCAATTGGTCAAAGTTTGGTGGTAAATGATAGGGCAGTTAGTCAACTATTACCGCCTATCAAAGAAGCACCACAACTTATTAATGACTATGCTGCAAATGATAAACAAGCTAATACAACATTAGCGATGGCTACTAGCCCCAACATTCCAAATAGTACGCGGGCGAGTAATGTCATCAGTCAATATACACCTACTTTAAAAAGACAGCTTGAATCAAGGGGTTTACAGTTAGGTAGCCCTATTTTAATTCGTATTTTTAAAGTACCTTCTATTTTAGAAGTGTGGATAAAAAAAGATAATAAATATGTATTATTTAAAACCTACTCTATCTGTCGTTTTTCAGGAAAACTAGGGCCAAAGCTTAAAAATGGTGATCATCAAGCTCCAGAAGGGTTTTACACCGTACCTGCAAGTGCTTTAAATCCTAATAGTAGTTATTTTCTATCCTTTAATTTAGGTTACCCCAATCAATACGATCGTTATTATAATCGTACAGGTAGCTTATTGATGGTACACGGTGAATGTGCTTCAGTAGGTTGTTATGCCATGACCAATGCACGTATGTCAGAAATTTATACCTTAATGTACAAGGCTTTTGCTAATGGACAGACGGGTATTCAGGTACATGCTTATCCTTTTGCTTTGACTGAAAATAATATGCGCAAAATGAAAAAGCACCCTTGGTATGGTTTTTGGTTAAATTTAAAACAGGGCTATGATACTTTCAATACCTCTCATCAACCTTTACGAGTATCTGTTAATGAAGGCAGATATCAATTTAAAACAATTAATTAACACAATATATTAAGTTTAGATTAAGCTCTACTGATTAATCTAATACTTATATAAAGTGTTTCAATAGTATTTGTATGATGGTTGTTAGAAACATTGCTTAAGTATTATTAAAATGCTGGTTCGGATTATTAAAAGTCAATAAGGGGTAGATACAGGATGCGTTTATTATTAGTTGAAGATCATGTACCTTTAGCCGACGAATTATTAGCTATGTTTCACAGTCAAGGATATGCTGTAGATTGGTTGGCAGATGGACGCGATGCTATTGTACAAGGTGCTTGTGAACCTTACGATGCGGTTATACTCGATTTGGGGTTGCCAGGTGTTTCTGGCTTAGAAGTATTACAGTCATGGCGAAAATTAAAATTAACAGTGCCTGTGCTTATTTTAACAGCCCGTTCCTCATGGTCAGAAAGAATTGAGGGATTAAAGGCTGGTGCTGATGATTATTTGGTTAAGCCTTTCCATCCTGAAGAATTATTATTACGTATACAAGGTTTATTACGTCGTGCGAAAGGCGTGACTAATGATACAAAATTAGTGGTGCAAGGGTTAGAACTCGATGAATCGTTGCAAGTAGTGATTAATGGCGATGAAGAAATAGAACTTACCGCTTCAGAATTCAAGTTACTGCGTTATTTTATGTTGCACCCAGGTAAGATACTGTCTAAAACGCATCTAAATGAACATATTTATGATGGGGAGACAGAACGTGACTCTAATGTTATCGAAGTACATATCAATCATTTACGTCGTAAATTAGGTAAAGATGTTATTGAGACTAAGCGTGGTCAAGGCTACCGCTATAACGGAGTAGATCATTGAAATCAATCCAGCGGCGGCTAAATTTAGGATTAGCTGGTGCTATTTTAATGGTAGGACTAATCTTAACGCAATTAGGTATTTTGTTATTTGATACAGGGTTACGTAACTACTTTGAGCATGACTTACAGGAAGAAACAGAATACTTAGTAACAGCAGTGGTGCGTAATAAACAAGCCATTTATGTGAATGATGATCGTATTAATCCCATCTATACGCGACCTTATTCAGGGCGTTATTATGTGATTGAGTCAGGTGGTAATATCTGGCGCTCTCGTTCCCTGTGGGATTTTGAGTTTTTAACGGCTAATCAAGAAGGGTTATTACCAAAATTAGTGGCAGGGCCTAATAATCAGCGGTTACTTACCTATCGTGCTGATTTTCAAAAATACGGGTATGACGTAAAGGTCACAATTGCAAGAGACTATGAACCAATTTTAACTTCCTTTCAGAGTATTCAATATTGGGGAATCGTAGGGATTGTATTAGCTTTATTAATGATTGTAGTCTTACAACGAATTGTTATTTTTAAAGCACTACGACCCTTAGGGCAAATACGTGAGGAAATCGAACAGTTACAACGCGGTTTAAGAACAAGCTTAGATAAAGAAGTACCTGTTGAGTTAAAACCATTAGTTGAACAGGTTAACCAACTACTTATTTATACAGGCAATCAACTAAAGCGTTCACGTAACTCGCTTGGCAATTTAGGGCATGCATTAAAAACACCATTGGCAGTACTGATGAGTGTCATGGCGCGTCCTGAGTTTGATAAGATTCCAAAAGTTAAGCTACTTATGAAAGAACAATTAGAGGCAATAGAACAATTGTTGGTCAGAGAGCTTAATAAAGCGAAAATAGTAGGAGATGTACTACCCGCTTCTTATTTTGTTTGTGATAAAGAATTACCAACACTAATCGAAGTGCTACATATGGTACATAATGAGCGAGTAGCATTGGAATGGCATGTTCCAGAAGGGCTAAGGTTGCCTTGGAATAAAGATGATATCTTAGAACTATTAGGCAACTTATTAGATAACGCTTGTAAATGGGCTCAAGGCAAAGTAAGGCTTATTATTACAGAAGAAGCTGATCATTATCAATTAGTTATTGATGATGATGGACCAGGTATTAGTGAAAACCAATATGAGGAAGTATTAAGTAGAGGTGTTCGTTTAGATGAGCAAACAGCTGGTCATGGCTTAGGTCTAGGTATTGTGAAAGACATGATCGAAAGTTGGCAGGGAGAGCTAAGTTTGAATCGTAGTGAATTAGGCGGACTACAAGTAACGGTTGTGTTACCCAAACGTTAATGTTAATTACAAAAATTAACAATATGGCCTAGCCTTTTACTAAAAGACTAATGATAAAAATAACAAACTGGTGTTTAATATTACCATGCTTGATCGTGGAGAGGACTTATGTATTTGAAAAAAATAGCAGTATTATTAATGATGATGCTATTTATAGCAGCCTGTTCTTCTAATAATGGCAAAGAAACTTATGCCAATAGTGAAGCCAATCGTATTCAAACTACATTAACTGGTACTGTTGAAAATGTTGCTATTGTCAATATTGATGGTGCTTCCTCGTGGAAAGGAACATTAACAGGTTCTATTTTAGGTGGTGTATTAGGTAGTACCATTGGTAGTGGTTGGGGAAGAGTCATTAGCTCAGCCGCTGGTTCAATTGGTGGTAGCTTTGCTGGAGCTGGTGTAGAAAGACAACTGACTAAAGATGAAGGTCTAAAAATGGCTGTTCGTCAAGATAATGGTAATAGTTTTACTGTCATTGTTGTGCCTGAGAAGGGCGAAACATTCAAGATAGGTGATAAGGTTAGGGTTGTTTCCAGTTC
>JBEBWU010000038.1:0-9687 GCA_040391985.1 Entomomonas sp.
AAACCAATAATTAAACCTAAAATACCTGATACAACAGAAAGCCACAAGGTAGTCCAAAAACCTTGTACAAAAGGACCTGCTGTCCATTTAGTAGAAGAAGAAATAGTATCTCCCTCTACCAACTCTTGCCCTTTGAAAACTTTTACTTCATCTGCATTAGCCGTTATTTTGAATTCTTCATCAGTTGTGTAATCAACCAAGGTAATAATCGTTTTTTGCCCTTGTTGATCTAAACTACTAACCTCAACATCACTAGGTGCAGTTTCTAAAATAACTTCTTTGTTATAATAAAAATAGTTGGAAATATTATTCCAATCCCATTTATACGCAGTTGAAACAGTGGCATACCAAAATATCAAAGCTGTTACAGCGAGAATGGCAATAGTAAGCAGGTGCCACGGCCAGTGACGTTTAGAAGTTCTAGACATAATTATATAATTACAGCTTATAAATCAGATATTATAAGCTATTGTATGCAAAGTTTTATAGAAAATTTATAAGAGAGATGGATATTATTCCATCTCTTTTAACCAATCAGTACGCTTAAACCACTTGTTATAAAGACGATCATAAGTACCATCATTTTTAATTTGGGTTAAAAAGTTATTAATCCAGTTAATACTATCATAATCACCTTTTCTAATAGCAAACGCTAATGGCTCATAAGTAAATGGTTTATCTAAGAAAACTAGTTTACCTTGGCCTAATTTTTGGATTGCTACTACATTGTATGCAGCATCATAAACAAATGCATCTGCATTGCCATTTGCAACTTCAAGCACTGCTTCTGCCTCGGTATTATAACCAAAGTATTTTGCCTTACTAATCAAACGCTTAGTAGCAAACTCTCCTGTAGTACCAAGTCTAGAAGTAATTTTATACTTACCATCATTTAAGTCTTTATATGATTTAACTGTACCTTCTAATTCCTTACGAATAAGGATAGTTTGCCCTGTCATAATAAAAGGATCTGGAAAGTTAACTTTTAAGTTTCTTTCTTGGGTTAAGGACAAGCCACTTGCCACCATATCAAACTTATTGGTTAATAAGCCTGGAATAACACCATCTTGAGCAATAGAAATTATCTCTAATTTAACACCTAAAGATTTTGCCATGGACTTAACTAGATCAATTTCAAAGCCTACGATTTCCCCTTTTTTGTTCGTCATCTCAAAGGGCATATAGGTAGGATCCAAACCTATTCGTAATGTACCACGTTTTACTACATCATCAATCATACTTGCTTGAGCTACGCCCAATGTAAGCATTAAGAATAGCGATGCTAATATCTTTTTCATAATTAACCTACCAATACTTAATAATAAATTTTTTATGGAAAAACTTATTCCATATCTTTTAACCAATCTGTACGCTTAAACCACTTATTGTAAATACGATCATAAGTACCATCATTCTTAATTTGGGTTAAAAAATTATTAATCCAATTAATACTGTCATAGTCGCCTTTTCTAATAGCAAAAGCTAATGGTTCATAAGTAAATGGCTCATCTAAAAACACCAACTGACCATTGCCCAGCTTTTCTAAAGCCACTACGTTATAGGGTGCATCATATATAAAGGCATCAGCTTTACCATTTACCACTTCTAGAACAGCATCTGCTTCGGTGTTATAACCAAAGTACTGTGCCTTATTGATAAGTCTTTTGGCTACAAACTCACCTGTTGTACCTAACTTAGAAGTAACTTTATAGTCTTGGCTATTAAGATCTTTGTAAGATTTAATTTTATCCGTTAATTCTTTTCTAATTAGTAATGTTTGCCCCGTTCTGATAAAGGGATCAGTAAAGTTTACTTTAAGGTTACGTTCTTGGTTAACCGTCATTCCGCTACCAATCATATCGAACTTATTAGTCAATAATCCTGGAATAATCCCATCATAGGCCACTGAAACAATTTCCAGTTTTACTCCCATTGATTTAGTCATGGCTTTAAGAATATCTACTTCAAAACCAATTATTTCACCTTGTTTATTGGTCATTTCAAAAGGCATATAAGTGGGATCCATGCCTACTCTTAATACACCACGTTTTACGGCATCATCTACTACCCCAGCATTACTTATGGTGATACTTGTTATGCATAGGAATAAAGCTAATAAAAACCTTCTCATAAGTTCCCCACTAAATAGAGTAAAAATTCATTGATTGTGCCACTATTTATAAGCACAAATCATTCCATTTCCTGTAACCAATCTGTCTTTTTAAACCACTTATTATAAATTCGGTCATAAGTACCATCATTCTTAATCTGGTTTAAAAAGTTATTAATCCAATTAATGCTATCGTAGTCATCCTTTCTTATGGCAAAAGCTATAGGTTCAACAGTAATTAAACTATCTAAATGAAATAGCTTTTCATTACCTAACCTCTGTAGCGCAACCACGTTGTAAGACTCATCAAAAATAAAAGCATCAGCCCTACCATTAGCTACCTCAAGAATTGCTTCTGCTTCACTGTTGTAACCATAATATTTAGCTTTACTAATATATTTCTTCACAATGAACTCACCCGTTGTTCCTGTTTGTGAAGTAATCTTATATTTTTCATTATTTAAATCTTTATATGACTTAATGGTTGTTGCTAAATCTTTACGAATCAACAATGTTTGTCCTGTAGTTATAAACGGCTGAGTAAAATTAACCCTAAGATTCCTACTTTGATTAATAGTCATACCACTGGCAATAAGATCAAATTTCCCCGTTAGTAAACCAGGAATAATGCCATCATAAGAAGCGGGTATAAGCTCAAGCTTAACATTCATTGATTTTGCCATTGCCTTAACAACATCTACTTCAAAACCAACAATTTCTCCCTGTTTATTGGTCATTTCAAAAGGCATGTAGGTGGGTGTTAAGCCTACTTTAAGTGTTCCTCTTTTAACTGCATCATCCACCACTCCCGCAAATGATATTGTTATAGAGGTTAATATAATTACTATAAAAGCTAAACTTCTTTTCATATTTACCTTTTTTAATTTATATAGCTTTTTAGTCAAAACAAAGAATTTATTACTCCATCTCTGTTAGCCAGTCAGTTCTTTTAAACCATTTATTGTACAGACGGTCGTAAGTGCCATCATTTTTAATCTGATTTAGGAAATTATTAATCCAATTAATACTGTCATAATCTCCCTTTCTTAAAGCAAATGCTTGTGGTTCATAGGTAATTGGCTTATCTAAGAATACTAAACGATCATTACCTAGTTTTTTTAGTGCCACAATATTATAAGAAGCATCATAAACAAACGCATCAGCCTTGCCATTGACAACCTCTAACACAGCTTCTGCTTCAGTGTTATAACTATAATACTGTGCTTTATTTAATAATCTTTTAGCTGTCACTTCACCTGTAGTACCTATTTTTGAAGTAATTTTATAATCACTACTATTTAAATCTCTATAAGATTTAACTTTATCTGCTAGGTCTTTACGAATCAATAATGTTTGACCTGTCATAATTAGTGGGTCTGCAAAGTTAACCCGTAAATTTCTTTCTTGGTTAACCGTCATACCACTGGCGATAAGATCAAACTTTTCAGTTAACAAACTAGGAATCAAGCCATCATAAGACATGGATACTATTTCTAATTTAACACCCATCGACTTGGCCATTGCTTTTAGTACATCTACTTCGAAGCCGACAATTTCGCCTTGTTTATTAGTCATTTCAAAAGGCATATAAGTAGGATTTAAGCCCACTCTTAAAGTACCTCTTTTAACAGCGTCATCAATTACTCCAGCAAAGACAGAACCAACAAAAGATAGTAAAGAAAGTAATAAAACGATCAAAGACTTCTTCATATTTCCCTCTTAAATGGGTATTAATAACAAGAATTAACGGAGATACTTGTGTTAAATAAATAGATTAACTTCTAATATAAACAGTTTATTTTTAAACTACTTTGGCAAAACTATTAACTGCTGCTTCCATGCAACAATTGATATTTAAACTAATTTAATACGCCTGTGTCGATCAATAATTTTTCTAGTGCAGGAATATTAGGAATTTTAGCTATATGGTCACTAATACGTACAGTTTCTAACTCATAACTAGATAATTCACCAACCACATCCATAATTGCTTCTTCAGTTACTGTACAATTAATAGGTGTATTCTGAATTAATATAGCAAGAAACTTGCTTTGTAACGATTTAGTGGTAGTTTTTAAAATTAAAATATTTGAACTTGCATTAATTTTAAAAGTTGAACCACAAATAGCTTCAAACGAAATAAAAGGTATTCGTAAACCCTGCCATGGTAGAAAACCTAAAAACCAACGTGGCATTTTGGTAACTACCTGAGGCATCGAAATAGACACTACTTCCACAACAGATGTACTAGGAAGAATTAATGTTCTATCTAATAAACTAATTAATGATGCTTCTAATGAAGTCTTTTTAGCAGATGTTTGTTCTGTCATGAACTACTCTCCAATAAATTCACCTCAAATGTAGGAAGTAGATCAGATATAGACTTAATTAATTTAGCATCCATAAAAGGCTTACTCATATATTCATTAACACCAATAGCCAATGCACGCTCTCTGTGTTTTTCACCACTTCGTGAAGTAATCATGATAATAGGTAGATGTTTAGTCCGCTCATCATGACGTACTCTTGTTGCCACCTCAAAGCCATCCATTCTAGGCATTTCAATATCAAGCAACATAATATCTGGAACTTTTTCTTCCAACTGAGTCACTGCGTCTAAGCCATCACGTGCTGTAATTACTTGCATACCTTGACGCTCAAGAAGACGGGTTGTTACTTTACGCACTGTCACAGAGTCATCCACAACCATAACTAATGGTGGACGTTTCACCTCTTCTAGTTCTTCAGATGATGCTATTCTTCTTTCTTCTGTTCTAATGTTATGTTGTTGATGAACAAAATAACTACGTACCAATGCGCTTAAATCAAGGATGATAATTACATGACCATCACCTAAGATAGTAGCACCAGAAATAGCAGGTACAGAAAGGAACTGTGCGCCTAAACTCTTAACAACTACTTCACTTGATGGCAATAGTTCATCAACACGTAAAGCGATGTAATGCTCTCCTGAACGCACTAATAAAACAGGAGCTTTTTCTTCGATTACATGTTGTGCTTGTGCTACTACTTGGTTACCTAAAAGCTCTCCCAAGTGTTTAACTCGATAAGAATCTCCACCATACTCAAGCTCAGCAGTGCCAAACTGATAAAATTCTTTCTGCTGTTCAGGTGAAATATAACTCACACCTTCTACAGTACTCATCGGAATTGCATAATGATCTTCACCAACACGAATCATCAATGCACGACTTACTGACAAGTTAATTGGTAAACGAATAGAGAAGGTTGTACCTTTACCCTCTTCAGAATCTAACGTTAATACACCACCTAACTGCTTAACAGCATTTACAACTACGTCTAAACCAACACCACGTCCAGAAATTTGAGTAATTTTCTTCGCTGTAGAAAAACCAGCTTCTAAAATGAACTGTAGAATTTCTTTATCAGAAAGGTTTTCATCAGGACTCATTAAGCCCTTATTAATCGCTTTGTCACGTACAGTTTTAACAGGAATACCTGCACCATCGTCTTTAAGACGTAATACCATTTCCCCACCTTCACGAATGAGGTCTAGAGAAATTGTACCCTTAGCTGGTTTACCTGCTGCTACACGAGTATCTTTATTTTCAATACCATGGTCAAGTGAGTTACGGATCATATGCTCTAATGGTGCAACAATCGCATCAATTACGCCCCGATCCATTTCACCTGCTGTATTACCAATCACTAAATCTACTTGTTTACCTAACTCAGTAGAAACTTGACGCACTAAACGACGTAATCTAGGAGCAATACGCTCTAATGGTACCATTCGAGTACGCATTAAGCCTTCTTGTAGCTCAGTATTTACACGTCCTTGCTGTTGTAACAAAGTTTCCACATCACGATTACGACGCATCAAGGTATCTTTTAAGTCTTGTAAATCCGAAGCAGACTCAAACAATGATCTTGATAATTGCTGTATTTGTGAGTATTGATCCATTTCTAATGGGTCAAAATCTGTATAACTAGATGAAACCTCTGTCTGGTGTCTAGAAATAATCTGTGCTTGCGTTTCTGTATCTAAACGACGTAACTGATCACGTACCCGCTCAATAGTAGCATCCATCTCCATCAACGCAGATGCTAAGTCACTATTTTGTTGCTCAACACGACTACGATAAATTGAGGTTTCACCAGCAAGGTTAACTAAACTATCTAATAGTTCTGCCGCTACCTTAATTTGCTCAGTAGCTTCCCTACTTTCTTTTGAGGTTACTTTATCTGTTGCTTTAGAAACTTCAGTTTGTCTGAATTCTACTACCGCAGGAGATGCTTGCTCCTTTGCTGGTTCAGCTGCTACAGCTGTTTCTTCAGTAACCTGAGTAGGTTGAACGACCTCAACAGCCTCAACATCAATTGTTACAGGTGGTTGTTTTGGCTCAGTAGTTACTTGATCTTCTGGCTCAACCTCAACTACTTCTGGTTCTATAACTTGAGTTTCAGTAACTTGCTCTACTGGTTCAGTAATAGTTACAGGTGCTTCATCAATAATTTCAGCGTCTACCACAACTGGTTCAGATGCTTGTGTAATTACTGCTGAATCATCTAAAACAACACGTCCTTCTTGACGGAATAACTGAATAGCATTTAATAACTCTGGGCTATGAGGTAAAACAGTACTGTCATGTAATGTATCAACAATCAACTGAATAAAATCATGAGTTTTATTCAATAATTTCACTAAATCTGTTGAATAGCTATAGCGACCATTCAATAGCCCTTCATAAATAAACTCAAGACCATGTGCCAAATCACCCAGACCTACTGCACCACACATTCTTGCACCACCTTTTAAGGTATGCAATTGGCGTTGTAAATCTTGTAAATGATCGGCGCTTTGATCTTCAATCCATTTATCTAAGTCATTTCTTGCTTCAACTAATATTTCATCAGCTTCTTCAAGGAAGATTTCTGCCATATCTGAATCAATATCATCTTCAGATTCAATGATAGGGCCAGCAGGTGCAGGTGCACCAAGGATTAATTTATCTTCTGTAGTAAAATTAGATGAAGCTTGTGGATTGGCTAATGTATTTTCCACAACTTCTGTTGGTTGATTAACAACTACTTGTTGTACTTGTTCAACAACAGGTTCTATTACTTCTGGTTCAATAATTTTATCTGACTCTTCTGACTTATCAGCTATTGGTTGTTCTACTGTCTCTTGTTGCTCTACAACAGTTTCTTGAGCATCTGTGTTAGATAATACTTGCTCTAACTGAGTAAGCTCTTCAGGATATTCAGAAACAACCTGAGCTGCTGCTAATTGATCAATACAGTTCAATAACACATGATGAACTTGAGTTAATGCATCAAAAAATACATCATCTCTCTTTATAATATTTGCTGCTACTGCACTATAGGCTTTCAATAAGACATTACATAAATCAGCAATTGATTGGTAACCCGCTTGTTCAGCGTAAGGTGATACTTTTGCTAACTCTTCTTGTAATAGTGACAGTTGTATAAAATCACTATCAGGTGTCTCACGCCATTTTTTAATATATTCTTCAGCATCTAACAATAAATCCACATTCTGCATTATTGCGCTAACCAAAGCAGCAGGCGATGCGTCATTATCTTTATTAGCTAATTCAGAACTAACAGTTACTTCAAGTTGTGATATTAAATATTCGCGACGTAAACGAATACGCTCAACAAGTGATTCTGTACCATCAACAGGTGCTAATGAATAAAGTTCTAATTGGCGAATGCCTTTATTTAATAAAGCATATGCATCTCGTAGCAATTCAAGATCAATTCGTTCAATTGACCAAGCATTAATACTGCATTCTTTTAAGAAACCTTCAAAAGGCTTAGCAATATTCGCAATAGCATCCAAACCTGCCATTAATGCACTACCTTTTAAAGTATGCATTGCGCGCTGTAAAGAATCCGTAACAACTTGAGGTAATGAACGCTCACATAATGTAATAAATGCTTTTAATGTTTGCATATGAGTTTGAGCTTCAGCAATAAAAATATCTATTAACTCAACATCAAACTCTGCAGGAGCTGAAGTAGTTTCCTCTACATTGTCAGATGTCGTTGTTACATCAACACCATCTTGTTCTTGCAAAGCTTCTTCAGCAACTAGCTCTGGTTCAATTATATTATCATCTTCAACAACAGTTTCTTCTGTTGTTAATAATTGTTCAGATTTTTTTTTAACAGGTAGTTCTTGTTTTGCAGCTAAGGCATCAGCAACAGCAGCGTAATAATCAACATCTTCACGAGGATGTTGCTGACCTGATGCAAACTCCTTAATTAACTCTGGTAGTAGTTTTACAACGTCTTGTACTACATCCAATATAGGTTGAGAAATAGGTATAGTTTTATCTATAACTCTATTTAACATATTTTCTACAGACCAGCCTAACTCACCAATAACAGCCGCCTTAACCATTCGTCCACTACCTTTAATAGTATGGAAAGAACGGCGAATTTCTGTTAATGACTCTTTATCATCTGTATTAGCAACCCATGCAGGTAAAGTAGTTGATAATGCTTCTAAAATCTCTTCCATTTCTTCAGTAAAGATTTCAACAAACTCTTCATCTACTTCTTCATCAACTTTGCTAGTTTCTTGAACTACTGGCTGTTGTGGTATTGATGGAGATTGTTCAGCAATAACCTGTTCTTCTACAGGCTCTATATCAACAACATTATCTTGCTCTGCTTCTTCTACAGGTGTTACAGAAGCTATATATTTAGTTGTTAATGACTCGTAATCATCAGGTAATGAATAACCTAATTCATGTAAATATTTTACTGCAAAGTTCAACGCATCTTTAGCACTTACTATTTGATTTTTAGCCAAACACTCCATGTAATAATCAATACTTGCGATCGCACCAACTATAGAGTCAATTTCTTTATTATCAGGATAAATAGTACTGTTTATTAAGCGTTCTTCAATATATTGCAAACAACGAATAACCGCAGCAGCTGCCCGTTGTTGTGAAATAATAACCAAAGCACCCGCTGTATGAGTTAACAGCTCAGTTGTATCTTTTATCTGTCCTTCTTTACCTTCAGTTGCAAAATACTGTGCAAGGATCTCTTTTACTTGTGTTAATTCATAAGCAGCTTCACGAATTACAACTTCTTGTGCATCACCTGTAACACCAGTTTTAGCTGCACCACCCTTTTTAGTAATATTGGCAACTACGGTTTCTACATCTAATATCGCTTCTGCAATATCAATGGCTTGAACTTTATCCAAATGATTGTTTGCAATAGCACTATTAATAGCATCAAATTGCTTATTAACTACATTTTTCTGAGTATTTAAACCCAACATTTCCAATGTATTAGAAATTACTTTTAGGGTTTCAGGTAAACCTTGCAGATCTACTTCATTCTGACTTTCAGAACGAGCAAATAAATCTAGTCGATCTTTAACAAAAGTGAACTCTTCTGACAATGCTTGAGAAACAGACTCCAAAGCAGCTTTATCAATATTGGCTAATTTTGTCTGATGAGTATTAACATCCTTAACATTTAGAATTAAGCTTGTTAAATGGAACTCTTGTTTAATTGCATTAATTTCATCAGAACTACTATCTACT
>JBEBWU010000039.1:0-9657 GCA_040391985.1 Entomomonas sp.
AAAGAAAATATAACAAATAACAATTAAATCATCACTTTTGTATAAGATTTTTTTCTTTGTTAATGAGTTTTTAGACATCACAAATGAAAAAACAATAAGTTTCAATGAAATAATGACTATAATTAAGATCATTGCAAACAAAGTAAAAAATACTAATCTTAAACCTTCTTCCATGCAGTAAATCTCTTTTTATAAAACTTATTTATTCCTATCCCTGTTAAAAGCCTATTGTCAAATAGGCTTTTAATGTAGGCTATTTTTTCTTCAATTGTTTAGCATTCGCAAATAAAGCCGCCATTGCATTATTAGGCGGTGGAGTGTTTGCCTTAGGTGTTTGTGGTTGATGGGGTTTATTATTACCACCTCTATGAGCTTGTCTATTATTGCCAGCACCACCTTCTATTTTCTCACCTGGTGTATCACCTAAACGCATAGATAGCCCTACTCGGTTACGAGGAATATCTACTTCCATTACTTTAACTTTAACAACATCGCCTGCCTTCACTACCTGATAAGGATCTTTTACAAAATTCTCTGACAAGGCGCTGATATGTACTAAGCCATCTTGATGCACACCAATATCCACAAATGCCCCAAAGTTAGTCACATTAGTAACCACACCCTCTAAAATCATACCTAACTTAAGGTCTTTTAACGTTTCCACACCTTCTTGGAACTCAGCTGTTTTAAACTCTGGGCGAGGATCACGGCCTGGTTTATCTAATTCTTTTAAAATATCTGTTACAGTAGGCAAACCAAAAGTTTCATCAGTAAATTTACTAGGATCTAATTGCTTTAAGAAACTAGAATCACCAATTAAAGATCGAATATCCTTACTTGTTTCTTTAGCAATACGCTCCACTACAGGATAAGCCTCAGGATGCACCGCTGATGAATCAAGGGGATTAGCACCATTCATTACACGCAAGAAACCTGCTGCTTGCTCAAAGGTTTTTTCACCTAAACGGCTCACTTTTTTCAACTCGTTACGTGTTTTAAAAGCACCATTACTATCGCGATAGCTCACAATATTTTGTGCAATAGTAGCATTTAAACCAGAAATACGTGCTAATAAAGCAGAAGAAGCCGTATTTACATCTACACCTACTGCGTTCACACAATCTTCAACCACTGCATCCAAAGAACGAGCTAGTTTAAGTTGTGACACATCATGTTGATACTGACCAACACCAATAGACTTAGGATCAATTTTCACCAGTTCTGCTAATGGATCTTGCAGGCGACGTGCAATAGAAACAGCTCCTCTTAATGATACATCTAAGTCAGGAAACTCTTTAGCTGCTAACTCTGAAGCAGAATAAACAGAAGCACCTGCCTCACTTACCATAATCTTAGTCATTTTTAAGCCAGCATATTTTTTAATAAGCTCGGCTGCTAATTTATCTGTTTCACGACTTGCTGTACCATTGCCAATCGCAATCAAATCTACATTATGTTTAGCACATAATTTTGCTAAAGCATTAATACTGCCATCCCAATCATTTCTAGGTGCATGAGGATAAATAGTACCTGTCTCCAATAATTTACCTGTAGCATCTACTACCGCCACTTTAACACCTGTTCTTAAACCAGGATCTAAACCTAATGTTGCTCTAGGACCTGCGGGTGCAGCAAGTAATAAATCATGCAGATTACGAGCAAATACACTAATAGCCTCATCTTCTGCTTTTTCTCTTAACTCACCTAATAAATCAGTTTCTATATGGTTATAAAGCTTAACTTTCCATGTCCAACGTACCACCTCAGACAACCATTTATCCGCTGCTCGACCTTGCTCTTTAATATTAAACCAATCCGCTATCATTGCTTCACAAGGATGACTCTTAGTTTCTTCATCTCCTACGACCAATGAAGCAGATAAAATACCTTCATTACGACCACGGAAAATAGCTAATGCACGATGAGAAGGAGTAGTTTTTAGCGGCTCATTATGTTCAAAATAATCACTAAATTTAGCGCCCTCTTGCTCCTTACCTTCAATAACACGAGCTGCTAAAGTGGCTTCTTGCTTCATAAAATGACGTAGTTTTTCTAAGAGATTAGCATCCTCAGAAAAACGCTCCATTAAAATATATTTAGCGCCATCTAATGCCGCTTTCACATCAGCCACACCTTTATCCGCATTGATAAAATTAATAGCTTCTGTTTCTGGATCTTTAGTTGGTTCATTAAATAATAAATCAGCTAATGGTTCTAAGCCTGCCTCTATTGCAATTTGGCCTTTAGTACGACGTTTTGGTTTATAAGGTAGGTATAAATCTTCTAAACGGGTTTTAGTATCTGCTTGTTCAATTTCTGCTTTCAATTCTGGGGTTAGCTTACCTTGTTCTTCAATGCTGGCTAAAATAGTAGCTCGACGCTCATCTAGCTCTCTTAAGTAACGCAATCTTTCTTCTAATAACCGTAGCTGTGTATCATCTAAACTACCTGTTACTTCCTTACGATAACGAGCAATAAAAGGAACTGTCGCTCCTTCATCTAATAAAGCTACAGTAGCAGCTACTTGATTAGGAGACACCTTACCAGAAGGCAATAAAGATAATTCTTCAGCAATACGATTATTTATACTATTCATAAACTCTCAACAATAACAATCCATAACAGCAAAAAAGGCGTTAGTATAACGACCTTAAGCCATTATGAAAACTTAACCAAAAAACCAATAACAAATCAGGATGGAGGAAACCACTCCCACTAAGTCACAGAATAAAGCGCAACCAACCGCATGACGCACACGCTGAATACCCACTGAACCAAAATAAACAGCTAATACATAGAATGTTGTTTCAGTACTACCTTGCATCGTAGCAGCCACTAACGCAGGGAAACTATCAACACCATAATGTTGCATGGTTTCTATCATCATGCCTCTAGCACCACTACCAGAGAAGGGTTTCACTAATGCTGTAGGTAAAGCATCAACAAAGCGTGTATCTGTACCAAAAAAATGAAATAACTGACGAATTAACTCTAAAAAATAATCTAACGCACCAGAAGCTCTTAATACTCCTATAGCACAAAGCATTGCTACTAAATAGGGTAATAGATTTTTAGCGACATCAAATGCTTCTTTGGCTCCCTCAATAAAAGCGTCATAAACAGGTACTTTGCGATAAGCCCCCACAGATAAAAACAACAGAATAATACCAAACAATGTGATATTACCTACTAGAGAGGAAAAAGTGGCTAATGTTGTATTCTCTAGCCATAAATAATAGATCAACTTATTGATTAGATAATAGCTTGTAGTAGTCAAACCAACTGAAATACAAACAAATACACCAATAAAGAAACCTATCCCTGCAAACCAGAGTAAAACGATGGGGTCAAGTAACCTTAATCGTTGCATAAAAGCTACACTTAACAAACCCGCTAAGGTAGAGGCACTGGTAGCTAGTAAGATAGGTAAGAAGACCATGGTTGGATCAGGTGCTTCGTATTTCGCCCTAAAAATAAAAATAGTTATCGGCAATAAAGTTAAAGATGAAGCATTTAATACCAAAAATAAGATTTGCGCATTGGTAGCTACTGTTTTAACTGGATTTAACTCCTGTAAGGACTTCATTGCTTTAAGCCCTATAGGCGTAGCAGCATTATCTAGTCCTAATGCATTGGCTGTAAAATTTAAGGTGATTAGACCAATAGCTGGATGACCTTTGGGAACTTCTGGCATTAAACGTTGAAATAAAGGGCCTAATAATTTAGCCAATATTTCAATAAGCCCTGCTTTTTCTGCTATTTTTAACAACCCCATCCATAGGGTTAATGTACCAAATAGTACAATCATAATTTCTACGGAGGCCTTAGACATTTCAAATAGGCTGGCCACCATATTAGCAAATACTTCAACATCGCCCCCTAACAGGCGAATCACTGCTGCAATTGCAGCAATTATAAAAAAGCCTAGCCACAGATAATTAAGCATTAGGCATCCCTTATTAAGAGAAAAGTTTAGAATGACGGAATTAAAAAGAAATGATTATCGCATGTTTTAGTTTGGCTGTAATGTATACATACTTATAAAGACAAGAAAACTTACATTAATGCTAGAAAATAATAAACAAAAGGTTATCATATTTTATAAATACTATATATAAAGAGAAATTAATAAATTATGGATAATAAGATACGGGCTTTTTCTATTATATTTTTACTAATAATTATAACTATTAACAGTAATATTGTAATAGCTGAAGAAAATAAAGTAATACCACGTTTCTTTTACAATGATATTGATCGATTATTATACAGCCCCTATTGGCTAAATACTCTATGTATACAAAAAGTTCTCAAACCAAAAAATAAAGATGGACTGTATTTAGTACAAAACTTCTTTGTAGATGGTGCTAAACGAACAGAACCTTATCTAGTAAATAAACTCATTAAAACCATGACTAAATCAGGTAATTATAGATGTTATATGAGTGACTATATAGAAGATGTTCATGGCAAATTAATCACCTATCGCCTTAATTTAATGGATCATAAAAAAGGTTATTTTAGATCTTTTGAGGGCAGTTTAGAACATGGCAAGCCTCAAGGTGAATGGACTATTTGGCACTCCAATGGACAAGTCATACAACAAGCTACTTTTAAAAATGGTTTAGCTGAAGGCACTTTTATCCAATATTACCCAAACGGGCAAAAAATGTATGAGAGTAACCTTAAAAATAATAAATTTACAGGAAAAGTAACCTCTTGGCATGAGAACGGACAAATTAAATCAAAAGGACAATATATAAATAATCTTAAAGAAGGTCTTTGGCAAGAATGGTACGCGAATGGAAAACTAGCTAGTACAGGAAATTACTTATATCAACCTAAAAATAAAAATGATATGCAACAGGGGTTATGGAGGCTCTATCATAGCAATGGACAAAAAGCTGCTGAAGGCTATTATGATCATGGAGAACCCACCGGCTCTTGGCTAACTTGGTATAAAAACGGAATAATTGCTACTAAAGGTAGTTATCTTATATTAGAAAATACTGCTTTATCTCAACCAAATAAACAAGGTAATGAAGAAGGTAACTGGACTTTTTACTATTACAATGGCAACAAAATGGCTGAAGGATCATTTACTAAAGGACTAGCATCAGGTCAATGGATTCTTAATTACAACAATGGAAAAATAAAAACCATAGGAACATTTGAAGAAGGTTTAAAAACAGGAAAATGGGCAGATTATAGCTATAATGGACAGCTAGCCTCTGAAATTAATTATACAAAAAACCAAAAAGACGGACTAACAACTTACTGGCATAATGATAAACAAAAACAGTCTGAGGGAAATTATCAACAAGGACAAAAAATAGGTTCATGGATAACTTGGCATAAAAATGGTCAAATTGAAACCCAAGCTAACTATCAAGATGATAAAAGAGTAGATATATATACTGAATATTATGACAATGGAAAAAAACGTTCAGAAAATAATTACAAACAGGGAAAGAATATTGGCAAATATACAAGATGGCATGAAAATGGGCAAATCAATATTCTAGCTAACTATATAGATGGCAAAAGAGAAGGTTTATATACAGAATATTATGACAATGGGAAAAAACTATACGAAGGCAACTACAAACTGGGAAAAGAAATTGGTACTCATACTAGTTGGTATAAAAATGCCCAAATCAAAACACAAGCTAACTTTATAGATGGCAAAAGAGAAGGTTTATACACAAGATACTTTGATAATGGAAAAAAACTAGACGAAGGCAACTACAAACTGGGAAAAGAAATTGGTACTCATACTAGGTGGTATAAAAATGGCCAAATTAGCGCTATAAACAATTATATTAATAATAAGAGAGAAGTTATTCTCTATCATGAAAATGGTCAGACAAAAGCTGAATATAACTATATAAAAAACCCTAACTTAGAAAGTTGGCAACAGTGGTACAAAGATGGCCCACATATTTTATATAAGTATAATGGACAAAAGGAGCAAGAAGAGCACTATAAACAAAACCAAAAAACAGGTAAATGGCTGACTTGGTACCCAAATGGTCAAATTAAAACAGAAGCTAACTATTTATCCGATAAAAAAAATGGTCTTTGGGTTGATTATTATGATAATGGGCAGAAAAAAATTGAGCGTCATTATAATTTAGGTCAGATCGATGGCACTCAGATAACTTGGTATCAAAATGGTCATATAAAAACCAAAACCGATTATATAGATAATCATATAAAAGATTTTTATTCTTACTACAGCAGTGGTCAACAAAGGGCTAGCTCTCACTATAAGCAAGGACAAAAAAATGGGACATGGTTAACTTGGCATGAAAATGGACAAATCTTATCTACACAAAATTTTAAAAATGGAGAAGAAGAGGGTGTATGGAATAAATATTATAGTAATGGCCAAAAACAAGTTGAAAATCACTATGCTAAAGGACAAAAAATTAAAACTTGGACAACTTGGTATAACAATGGTCAAATCGAGACTCAAGTTAACTATTTAAATGGAGTAAAAGAAGGCTTATGGCTAGAATTTTATCCTAACGGTTCAAAAAGACTTGAAGGAAAGTATAAACAAGGGGAAAGAACAGATATTTGGACTGCTTGGTATCAAAACGGTACTAAAAAATCCTTGGGCCACTACCAAATAATAGAGATCACTTATCCTCTTTCATCCACTCCTTATAAAAGTAGTAAAAAACAAGGAAAATGGTTTTTTTACTATGAAAATGGTAAAAAGAAAACAGAAGGTTATTTTAAAAATGGCATAAGAACAAATAAATGGACTTATTTCTACCCAAGTGGTTTAAAAAAATCCGAAGGTGAAAGACTCTATCGAGAAAAGGGTTATCGATATAATAAAACTGGCTTATGGACAGGTTGGCATCAGAATGGTGAACTTAAACACCAAATCAATTACCTAGACGGCAAAAAAAATGGACATGCTACTTTCTGGTATAACGATAGGCAGAAAAAAGCAGAAGGTAATTATCAGCATAATGTTCGTGTTGATACTTGGGTATTTTGGTATGACAATGGACAAAAAAAATCAGAAAACAATTATATTTATATAAAAGGTAGTAAACAAAATAGACAGGGGAAACACATATCTTGGCATAAGAATGGTCAAAAATCAGCTGAAGGTAATTATCTTGATGGTAAAGCTACTGGTATATGGAATTTCTGGCATGATAATGGCCAAAAACGCGCTGAAGGTAGCTATCAAAATGAAATTTTAGTAGGTAAATGGAAAACTTGGTATTCGAATGGTCAAAAAAGAACAGAAGGAACTTTTGATAAGCAAGGTAACAAATTAAAAGACTGGCAATATTATAAAAACTGTAAGCCAAACACTAACTAACTTATTGTTTTTTTAAAAAAAGAGTAATGTTTTTTAATCATTACTCTCTAGTCATTCTTATAATAACCTTTACTTAGTATCTGTTTTAACAAGTTTTAAAGGATAACAAGTTTTACCCACTGCTTCTGCGTAATCTTCACCTTTTTTCAAAGGCGCTAAATTACCTTCTTCACCTTTAGTCCACCACTGCCAGTCTTCACCTGCATAACGTGCACCATCAGCAGAGATAACTGATTTTAGTAACCTTAATTCACCACCATAATTGAGAATAGCTGTATCATTATCAGGATAAGCTGCTTCAAATCGTTCACCATCTTCACACTGATAGATAGTTGTTTCTGAAGCATAAACTGAAAAAGAAAATAAAACACCTAAGGCTACAGTTACTGATTTAAATAATTTCATTACTACACCTCTTTATATTTCTAAACTTCTGTTGTTAATACAGTGGCACTTAAACTCAAAAAAAACAATCACTCTTTAGGATAATATTTGTATCAAATACTTTTGATTAAATTAACTAGTAAATTTAATCATAGAAAATTAACATGCACTCTTTAATGGATAATTAATTGAATCAAAAGTGAGAACATAATGAGATTAATACCTATTTTACTATTATCTTTATTATTAACTGGTTGCTATACACCTGTTTCAGTAACACAAATGTTACAAGATACAGAAAACTATCAACTTCCACACTTGATTAAAGCAAATCAAGGCATGATTTATGTAGTAAGACCAGGTTCTCTTTATACCATATTCAAATATAATGTGTTCTTAGATGGTAAAGAAGCCAATAGCCTAGTAGGTTATAATCGTGGTAATCAGTATATCTATTTCTATGTAGCTCCTGGTGAACACACTGTAGCTTCAAAGGCTGAAAACTGGGGAGAAGTTTCTTTTACTATTAAAGCAGGTGAAACAATCTATATTATTCAAGATGCTCGTTTTGGCTTTTTATTTGGCAGAAATGATGTTTATAAAATAAATCCTGTTGAAGCAAAATATTACATTAAACATAGTGAGCTAGGTACGCTTAACAAGGCTGTTGAGTAAATTATTGAACTTACAAAATAACATAACAATGACCTTAGCAAGCAAAAACATGTATACTTTAGCAATTTAAAATTACATCTAATCTAAGTAGTTAGATGAATACAATGTTTTAAAAAACCGTTATAACATTGATTATTAAAAATTAGTAAGAATTTAGTCTGATTAATAGTTTGGAGAATAACGATGTCTACCTCAAAAATCACTCCACCTGATGTCATCCTTCCACCAGGAGAATCTGCCATTTTTATGGTGTTTAACTTAGTTGATACTGAAACCACAGTCGACCAAGTAAAGGATGTATGTGGCAACCTTGCTGCACTAGTAAGAAGCATGAGAAAACGTGAACCTGATGGACAAGGTAGCTGTGTTATGGGATTTGGTGCTGAAGCATGGGGTAAATTATTTCCAGAGCAACCTTATCCTAAAGAATTAAAGCCATTCCAAGCGATTAAGGGAGACAAACATACTGCTCCATCAACGCCAGGTGATATATATGTCCATATTCGCGCAAGACGTATGGATATTTGTTTTGAACTAGCCTCTGAAATTAGTACTTTATTAGAGGGTGCTGTTGTATCTGTTGATGAAACTCATGGCTTCCGTTATTTTGATGGACGAACCATTATTGGCTTTGTTGATGGTACTGAAAACCCTGAAGGTGAAGATGCCTATTACTTCACTTCGATAGGTGATGAAGATAAAGATTTTGCAGGTGGCAGCTATGCATTTATCCAAAAATATCTACACAATATGAAAGATTGGAATGGTATTTCTACTGAAGAACAAGAAAAGGTTATTGGTCGTAGAAAGTTTAATGATATTGAACTTTCAGATGAAGAAAAACCAGCTAATGCGCATAATGCGGTTACTAATATTGCAGATGATGAGGGTAATGAACTAAAAGTAATGCGTGCAAATATGCCTTTTGCCAACCCCTCTAAAGGTGAATATGGTACTTACTTTATCAGCTATGCAAGTACCTTTACTACAACAGAACGTATGTTACGCAATATGTTTATTGGTGAGCCTGTGGGTAATTATGATCGTTTACTCGATTTTAGTACGGCGGTTACAGGCACTTTATTTTTTATCCCCTCTCCTAGCCTCCTTTCAGAACTAGGCGGTGGTGACGACTAAAGTTTAGCTATTACAAACTGAACATAACTTGTTAAAATGCCAGATATATTTTTATATCTGGCATTTTTATAGGTAGCGATAAAACTTTTATTGTTATTATCTATCTATATAAA
>JBEBWU010000040.1:0-9649 GCA_040391985.1 Entomomonas sp.
CTTAGTAATTAACAAGGCACTTAAAGCTATTAAGCTACCAAATAATATAATTAGAAATATCTGAAAAAAACTTCTATTAAAATAAATAGGTGTAGATTTAGATAGCTTATCTATAGGTTTTCCACACCTTATACAATAAAAAGGGAAATATATTTCTTCAGGTATGGGCAGATTCACTTTTAGCAATAAAGTATGCCCTAACATTGTTCTTTCAGTATAGTTATCTACTTTATAAAAAGAATAATCTTGATTGATTGCTGATGAGGCCATTTATTTTTCCTTGAATGTTGGAAATTCATCTAACTTTGGAAATTGACTTAAAAAATCTTTACCACAACCTGCCAAATAAAATCTTTCTTTTTCTTTATTTATTACTGATTGCTTATATGTAATTAAAGGTGACCATAAATTAAAAGGATAAAAAGCTGTTAATACAAAAACAACGAGTAATGCTGTATCAGCATTGACACTATAAGTACCTAGCGTGAAATCACTAATACCTAGAAAATAAAGTAAAACCCATATAAGAAAGCAAGCAACAAATATCCAACCACTTCGCCTGATTGCCTTTTGTCTCTTTCGCTCTTTTATTTGATGACTATCACAAAGTCCATAATTTAATTCTATAGCTCCTTCTTTATATTTATTAACAAAGATAACAATAAATAAGAAAGCACCAATTAAAGAAAACCACCAGCCATTATGCAGATCAAATAATATAAAAACTACAATAGCGATAGCAAACATGCTAATAAAAGCTAGTATTAAAAGTAGCACTTTTATTGGAGGAACTGATAAATTAATAAGCGACTTTCCAGTTAAGTGACTAATGGACTGGCCACACTTTAAACAATATTTTGGTAAATCTATAGATTCTATTTTTATTTGACGATCAACATCTAAAACAAGAAACTTCTTTTCTTGGTAAAATTGATAATCCTGTATCAAGTTATTTTCTTCTATCTGATTCAATTTATTACTAGATATCGACTGCATAGAATCAATTCCTTTCTATTTTCCCTACCAATAATTTACTATGTATTTACTCAAATGAAAAACAAAATCCTTTTTATTTATTAAAGCTTAATTCAAACTTAACAGCATTTGCGATCATATTAATAGCCACCTAAAATAAAGGCTTAGCAAAAGCCTAAATTAAGGCAAGGAATGTGTTATGTTAACTGTTAGTAAAATTAAAAAAATAGCTATTACTCTATTAACTATTACTAGTCTACTAATGGTTGGGTTTATTACCTCTTGTTCGTTAATGACTCAGTCTTCCATAAAGGCTCAACACACTTCAACCATAATTCCTGCTGTTTCTAATGAACAACTTATCCAGCATGTTAAACAATTATCTATTACTAATCATCCAAGAAACTATACTAACTTAGATAATTTAAATGCAGCTGCTGATTATATTAAACAGCAATTATCCCTGTACTCAGTAAAAATATCAGAGCAACCTTTTCAAGTAGAAGATGATACTTACCGTAATATTATTGCTCGTTTTGGCCCTGAACAAGGGGAACGTATTGTTATTGGAGCTCACTATGATAGTTGTGGTATGACACGTGGCGCAGATGATAATGCTAGTGGTGTAGCAGGTTTATTAGAGCTAGCCAGATTATTAAAAGATAATCCACCTACCATACCTGTTGAGTTAGTTGCTTATAGTTTAGAGGAACCACCTTTTTTTAGAACAGATAATATGGGTAGCTCTTTTCATGCTCGTTGGTTGGCAGAGACTAAACAACCCATCAAGCTAATGATTTCACTGGAAATGATAGGCTATTTTAGCGACAAACCTAACTCGCAACACTTTCCTTTTGAATTTATGAAAAAGCTATACAGTGATCAAGGCAATTTTATTGCTGTCATCAGTAATATGGATAATCGTAAAGTTACAGGAAAAGTTAAAAGCTTGATGATGGGAGCCACAGACTTACCTATATACTCGCTTAATGCCCCCACTTTTGTAACAGGGGTAGATTTTTCAGATCACCAACATTATTGGAAAAATGATTTTCCTGCAGTGATGGTTACAGATACTTCTTTTTATCGTAATCATCATTATCATGAAGAAGATGGCGATAGTTGGGATGAATTAGATTACAACCGTATGGCCAAAGTAGTACAGGGTGTTTATATTGTTATACAACACTACTGAAATAATTCAGGCAAAAAAAATGGAGAAGCCTAAGCTTCTCCACCATAGAGACCCTATGGAAAATAATAATTACATATTAGGATAAACTGGACCACCGCCACCTTCTGGTGGAGTCCAAGTGATATTTTGTGCAGGATCTTTAATATCACACGTTTTACAATGAACACAGTTAGCTGCATTAATTTGGAAACGCTTAGTACCATCATCATTTTCAACTACTTCATATACACCAGCTGGGCAATAACGCTGTGCAGGTTCAGCATATTCAGGTAAGTTTTTATTGATAGGAACATTAGCATCTGCCAATTTTAAGTGGCAAGGTTGATTTTCTTCATGGGTAGTATTTGATAAGAACACAGAAGATAAACGATCAAATGTAATTACCCCATCAGGCTTAGGATAATCAATTTTTTCTGACTCACTCGCTTTCTTAAGTGTATTAAAATCTTGGCGAGTGTCATGTAAGGTAAAAGGTAATTTACCTGCAAAGATATTTTGATCAATATAACTAAATGCACCACCCCAGAAAGTACCAAATTTGTGCATAGCAGGGCCAAAGTTACGTGAGCGATATAGCTCATCATACACCCAACTATTTTTAAATAATTCTGGATAAGAGGTTAATTCATCACCTGCACGACCAGCCACTAACGCTTCAAAGGTAGCATCAGCCGCTAACATGCCAGACTTCATTGCTGTATGGCTGCCTTTAATTTTAGAGAAATTTAATGTTCCTAAATCACAACCAATTAAAGCACCACCAGGGAAAATCATCTTAGGTAGAGAGTTTAAACCACCTTTTACAACAGCACGTGCACCATAACAAATACGTTTGCCACCTTCTAAATATTGGCGAATAACTGGGTGCAGTTTATGGCGTTGGAATTCTTCGAAAGGTGATAAGTAAGGATTTTCATAAGATAAATCAATAATTAAACCAACCACTACTTGGTTATTTTCAATATGATATAAGAATGAACCACCTGGGCTTGCCTTCGTTAATGGCCAACCAGTGGTATGCACTACTAAACCTTCTTCATGTTTAGCTGGGTCAATTTCCCAAAGCTCTTTAATACCAATACCATAATGTTGTGGATCAGAATCAGCATCTAAGTTGTAGTGCTTAATAAGTTCTTTACCTAGATGACCACGGCAGCCTTCTGCAAATAAAGTATATTTACCACGTAATTCCATACCAGGTGTATATAGACCCTCTTTAGGGTTACCGTCCTTATCAACCCCCATATCACCCGTTAAGATACCGCATACTTTATTTTGGTCATCTATTAATAATTCTTGTGCAGCAAAGCCAGGGTATACTTCTACACCTAATGCTTCAGCTTGCTCTGCCAACCAGCGACATAGATTACCTAGGGAAATAATATAATTGCCATGATTACGCATTGTTTTAGGAATGAACGCATCTGGAATTTTTTTAGAATCTTTCTCACTGGTAAAGAAATAAATGTCATCACGTTTAACATGAGTCTTTAAAGGTGCACCATTTTCTTTCCAATCAGGAAATAATTCTTGCAACGCATGAGGTTCAAATACCGCACCTGATAAGATGTGGGCGCCTACCTCTACCCCTTTCTCGACCACACAAACGCTAATTTCTTGGTTTGCTTCTATTGCTTTTTGTTTTAAACGGCATGCAGCAGAAAGGCCTGCAGGACCAGCCCCAACAATTACAACATCAAATTCCATGAATTCACGTTCCACAATATTCTCCTCACAGCTTTTCTTATTTACCGTTTAGTAATTAGGCCGTTTATCAACAAACAATGTTATTTTGACTAAAATTTACTAAACCCTTTACTAATATTACTTATTCTATCAATAAATTTTGCTAATATAACTTACATTATTAAATTATTTAAGTATATTCAGTTTCACGATGCGAAATCAAATACCGCTTTTCAATATATTATAGCACTATAATTTAACCTTGCTTATCAAAAAATATAGATTTTTTACAACAATAATTACAAATTCAAGATATATATCAATTAATGATAAAGTCATCCGTCATATTGAAATAAATGTGACACTCTATCAAATATTCTTACTTTTATATTCTTTATTTTTACAGACTTTAGTAATAATAAACGATAGCATACTCCTTAACACTACTTCTTATTATGCTACATTATTTTTAAAATAACCTTTTTTTATCTATTCTCTATTACAATATAAGTAATTTTTCTGATTAATGTTTATAAATAATGATGGATACTCCTACTCTATTATGGTTAGTTATTATTGCGACTGGATTATTATTTTTTGTCCTAAGCAGTATTATTTGGGCATTATATAAACAGCTCACTGATGCTAACTTACAACTACAAACACTACAACAACAGCAACAGGATTACCATATTCAAGCTGAGAGCTTTAAAACTCAAAATACTCAATTGAAAGAGCAAAATTTGGAGTTAAAAGCTAATAACCAAGATTTACAAATTAAATTTGAACATTTGCAAACACGTCATACCCAACTTTCTAATCAATATATTCAAACAAATACGACGTTAAAGCAAAAAGAAGAACACTTTATTGAACAAATAAAGTTATTTAATGAAAACCGCCAACAGTTAAAATTAGAATTTGAACAATTAGCATCACAAATCTTTGAGGCAAAAGGCAAAAGCTTCACTGAACAAAGCCAACAATCACTACAATCATTATTAACACCTTTTCGTGAGCAAATAGCAGGCTTTCGCCATAAAGTAGAAGAAATTCATCATGCAGAAACTATTCAAAAAACAGAATTAACCCAAGAGTTAAAACATTTAAAAGAGCTTAATCTACAAATTACCCAAGAAACCCATGATTTAACCGTTGCCTTAAAAGGTGATAAAAAAATGCAAGGTAATTGGGGTGAGCTGATTTTAGAAAATATATTGGAACAAGCAGGACTACAACCTAATAAAGATTTTAGCTTACAGAAACGAATTTATTCTGAAGAAGGCGAACCTCAAGTTCCTGATGTAATCATTAACCTTCCTCAACAAAAACACTTGGTAATTGATGCGAAAGTATCACTTAATGCTTATATTAAAATAATTAATGCTGAAACTGAGGAGCTGCAACAATTAGCTTTAAAAGAGCATATTAAAGCTATTAGCCAACGCATTAAAGAATTGTCAGAACGTTTTTATTATAAATCACCAGATATTAATTCGCCTGAATTAGTGATTATGTTTATTCCTATTGAACCTGCATTTATTGCTGCCTTTAAGAATGATGAAACTTTACTGCAAAAAGCCATTGATCAAAATATCTTAGTGGCCACTCCTACCACTCTAATTGCCTGCCTAACTATTGTTAGACAATTATGGCGCTTAGAAAATCAAAGTCGTAATACCATTGAACTTTCTAATTTAGCCAGTAAAGTCTATGATAAATTGCGTTCTTTTTTAAGCAGTATGGATGAGATCGAAAATAACCTATCCAAGGCACAAACTGCTTATAGAAAGGCTAAAGGTCAATTAACTGATGGTAAAGGTAACTTAGTAAAACTCGTGGATGATTTTGTTGAGTTAGGTGTAGCCGTTAAAAGCGAAATAAGTGATGACTGGCAAGAAAAAGCGGCATTAGGATTAAACGTAGAGCCACCAAATTTATAAGCTAAAATTTATCAAACACATAAGTATAGCTAACAATTACCCGATTATCGTCTAAATCATCTGAGGCGCCTGATCGAAAAGAAGCATTTTGCCAACTAAACTCTACATCCTTTAATGGGCCTGACTGAATCTTGTAGCCAATCACAAAATTTCGCTCCCATTCTCTGGTACGATCACCATTGGCTTTACGAACATTACTGCCTTTTAAATACTTAATCTTAGTCGTTAAGCCTGGGATACCTATTTCTTTAAAATTATACGCATATTGAGTAAACCATGTACGCTCTCCTGCACTTAAAAACTTACCAATTTGGCTATTAGTCCATAAATAAGCAGTAGCGCCGACTGCACCAGGGCCCCAAGCACTTCCCTGATTTAAAAAAGCAAAACTACTATCACCAGAAAGGCTTTGATAACCCCCTGTAATAGCATGCCCCTTTAAACTGTAAGTTAACGCTAAACTCCATGTTTGGTTATCTACTTCGCCATTATTTTTATATCCTCTAATACGATAACCTTGTGCTCGTCCTGAACTACTACTGTTTTTACCATCAGAATCGCTATAGAAATAACGTACATCTGTACTCAGCTTACCAGCAGGTAATGCCAGACCATGTTGTAATCCTAAAAAATGTTGCTTATAAAAATCCTTTAAGTTGCCATAATAATACTGCAACGTTAAATCTTTAGTGACTCTATAATCAACCCCACCAAAATAAAATTTATTACTGCCTATTCCTTTACCAGCACCTGCTACAGACATTGGTTCATTATTCGTTGAAGCACGTCCCCTGACATGCTCTAATTTCCCACCAACAAACGTAAAATCTTTAAACTCATTGGAAGTTACCATGCCACCATCAAAGGTCTGTGGTAACAAGCGTGCACCATTGCTCATAAACAGTGGGGTATTGGCGATAAATGTCCCATACTTTGCTTCTGTTTTAGAAATACGAATTTTGGGAGCAACGCCAAAACTACCAAAACTACTTTCAGATTTACCATTACTCTTCAGTGGAAACATAGTACCAGGTGTACGATCAATATTATCCTTACCTTCTCGACCACCATTATCTAAACGAATGCCAAACATTCCCAATGCATCTATTCCAAATCCTACAGTACCTTGGGTAAAACCTGACTTATAGTCAAAAATAAATCCCTGCCCCCACACTCGTGCTTGGTCATCATAGCTATCTCGATTATTATTATCGTAATAGTAATTTTTAGCAGTAATAGATAGTTTACTATCCTCTAAAAAGCCATGTTCTTCTGCTAATACATAGTTAGATAAAAATAGCGTAAGCATTACTGTATATGCAGTTGATATAGCTACTTTATTCATTAAAAGAATCCTTTATCCTAATCGTAATAATATAAGATGTACCTAAAAATAATATGCTCAAAATATTAGTGAAATATTAAAAGATATCTTTTATTAAAAAGATCAGTGTGGATAACTTATGTTGAGATGACAATTAGCCTTATTAACTACAAACTCTTTTTTACCTAAATAAAAAAGGCCACATAATGTGGCCTTTTTTTAAACTTAAACTTGTATTAGAACTTATCAAACACAAAAGTATAAGTAGCAATCAAACGATTTTCGTCCAAATCATTGGAAGCCCCTGAACGGAAAGTTGCATTCATCCATGCTAACTCAAGATCTTTTAAAGGACCTGACTGAATTTTATAGGCAACTTTAAAGTCACGTTCCCACTCTCTTTCTTTCTTACCATAATTAGCGCCAGCACGAGTATCGTACACATGGCTACCTTTTAGGTACTTAACAGAAGCGGTTAAACCAGGCACACCCACATCAGCAAAGTTAAAGCTATATTGGCCAAACCAGGTACGTTGTCCTGCACTTAAGAATTTACCAATTTGGCTATCAGTCCATAAGTAGGCTGTAGACCCACTAGCACCTGACCATGCAGTACCCTGATTTAAGAATGGGAAGTTACTATCCCCAGAAAGACTTTGATAACCACCAGTAAGCGCATGTCCCTTTACAGTATAGGTTAATGCCAAGCTCCATGTTTGGTTATCTACCTCACCGTTATTATTATAACCTTTGATACGATAGCCTTCACCTCTACCTGAACTACTCGCATTTTTGCCATCAGAATCACTGTAGAAATAACGTACATCTGTGGTTAACTTACCCACTGGCAATGCTAAACCATAGTTTAAACCTAAGAAGTGTTGTTTATAGAACTCTTTTAAATTACCGTAGTAATATTGTAGTTTTAAATCTTTGGTAACACGGTAATCTACACCACCAAAGTAAAACTTATTACTGGCTGTACCTGTAGTTGCTCCATCCACAGACATTGGTTGGTTATCAGTAGAAGCACGACCTTTAACATGTTCTAACTTACCACCAACAAAGGTAAAATCTTCAAACTCATTAGAAGTAATCATACCGCCATCAAAAGTTTGTGGTAACAAACGGCCATTATTACCAACTGCTACTGGCATATTAGGTATGAAAGTACCATATTTTGCTTCTGTCTTAGAGATACGAATTTTAGGTGCTACCCCAAAACTACCAAAACTATCTTCTGCTTTACCATTACGTTTTAATGGAAACATCGTTCCTGGAGTACGATCAATATTAGCCTTACCTGAACGACCACCACTGTCTAAACGATAACCAAACATCGCCAAAGCATCAATACCTACACCTACTGTGCCTTGAGTAAAACCCGATTTGAAATCAAGGATAAATCCTTGTCCCCATTCACGCCCTTGGCCAGCATAATTATCACGATTATTATTATCATAATAAAAATTCTTAGCCGTAACTGTTAACGTACTATCCTCTAAGAAACCATGCTCTTCAGCCATAGCATTTAAAGGCAAATAAAATGTTGTGGTACAAGCTGCGGTCAATATGAGTAGCTTTTTCATAATATAAATATCCTACTATAGGCTTTGCATGGATAACACATTTTTTAAACACATCTTCACGAACATATATATCCTATTATTATAAGAAATATTATGTAAATAATTATTTAGAATATAAATATAACTGGATGAACACCTTTTTTAGCAATTATAAAATTAAATTATTACGGCATATTACTTGTTTTAATTTATGCCTAACATAATATAATAACAATTAGCCTATTTATCTAAGTATTTCTTATTAGCCAATAGTCAAATAACCATATTGTATTAACTATTTTTAACTAATCACAATTACTTAATACTGTACTTATTAGGAACCATAATGAAATTTACTGGCTCATCCCAATACATTGCAACAGCAGACTTACAGCTCGCCGTTAATGCAGCAATTACCCTTGAACGTCCTTTATTAATTAAAGGAGAACCTGGCACAGGTAAAACTGTATTAGCAGAACAATTGGCTGAAGCTTTTGATGCCCAACTTATTAGTTGGAATATAAAATCTACCACAAAAGCCCATCAAGGTCTCTATGAGTACGATGCGGTAAGTCGTCTCAGGGATTCTCAACTAGGTGTTGAAAAGGTTTACGATATTGCCAATTACATAAAAAAAGGCAAGCTATGGGAAGCATTTGAGAGCGAAGAAAAAGTTATTCTGCTTATTGATGAAATAGATAAAGCTGATATTGAATTCCCTAATGACTTATTACAAGAGCTTGATAAGATGGAATTCTATGTTTATGAACTTGATAAAACCATCAAGGCTAAACAACGTCCGATTATTATCATCACTTCTAATAATGAGAAAGAATTACCTGACGCTTTTTTAAGACGTTGCTTCTTCCATTATATTGCCTTCCCTGATCGTAATACCCTACAAAAAATCATTGATGTACATTATCCCAATATCACTCAAGAGTTAGTGACAGAAGCT
>JBEBWU010000041.1:0-9649 GCA_040391985.1 Entomomonas sp.
ATGATTAATTCCTTGGTGTTTTAAATAACCAACCAGTATCTATAGAACTGCATTTTAATGATACTGGTTTCTTTTTGCTGTTATATCTAAAAAACACACGAGATAATTTCTATTTTTGACAGTATTTTTTAGTTAATTTCATCAAGATAATAGCATGTTTTGCTAGCGTAGCTAGTAACATGCCCAGGCAGCTTGACCTTTAAGGCTGCGGTGTAATTTGCTTTATACACTGGTCATCCTTTCCCATTCCTAGCATTCGCGCTTGTGGGAGCTTACCTTTGTTCAAGGTAAAGAATGTTCCTTTATCAATAATCACTAACCCACGCGGGATTAACCTTATTCCCGATGGGTAAATAAGGTAGCTGCGTATTTTATTTATAAACTATGGAGAACCTTATAATGACTAAATCAAGAAAAGCTAGTACTAAAAGTGCTAATGAAACTAATCATAACCAAGAGAATGAGTTTTTTAATTTAAAAACCACAGGTATTGGTTATGTTAATTATCTAGAAGAAAGGGAATCATCAAAAGACGGTGAACTTTTTACCACTTGCACTATTGCTGCATTAGTGGGTCCTAAAAATGCTGAAAAACGCCAATATCGTTATATTAACGTAGTGGTAGTCGGTGAAGAGACCCTTGATCTACTATGGAGTTATCAACAAGCGCTTGAAGAAGAACGTAAAGTACTGGTTCGATTCTGTGTTAATGACATTAAAGCTAAAGCATTTAAACGCGATAAGAACGAAATAGATGCCAGTCTACAAGCCACGCTCTATGCCATTGAAAAAATATGGTTAGATGGTGAATTAGACTATACCTCATCAGAAGATACAGATAATGATGAGACAGAGGATGATGAAGATAAACCTGCTAAAGGTAGATCTGCTAATCGTCAGTCACCACGCTCATCTTCTTCCAATAAAAAAGGCACTAGCAAAAGACGTTCTTCGTAATCTCTTTAGCTATTCAGCCATTTATCTTGCTTAGTATTTTTCCTGTTGGAAGGCTACTAGCAAGATAATGTTTTAACAAATTATCAATAAATAGCTGTGTACGTTAGCTATTATTTCTATCAACCCATATGGGGATTCACTATCCCCTTGGGTTGGTTAATCCTCGTTATTTACTAATTTTTAGAGGATTTGCCATGGGCTATACTCACTATTTTACCAAGCAAAAAGATGTACCGGATGAACAATGGCAGGCACTTTGTAAAAACGTTGCCCTATTGTTCAATAAGCTACCACAGTATGATCTTCGCACTAATAGTTATCCTAATGAAACCATTATGATTTACGACCCTAGAGGGATAATACCTATTATCGATAGTAGTGAATTATTTGTTTATAACAATAGTTCGAACTTTATCGAGTTTAATGGTAATCGCTCATTAGGTATGCATCATGAAGCATTTATCTTAAGACAAACAGGTAAACAAGAGCCTATGGAGTGGTTTTGTAAAACAGCTCAAAAACCCTATGACTGGCTAGTAACGGCTGTTTTAATTTTAGCCAATCACTTCTGCCCTGACTGTTTTGATATTGAATCAGATGGTGCAGCTCAAGAATGGTGGCCTGTTCTTATATGGATAAATGAGATGCTACAAACCAGTGGCTGGAGTTTACCACCCAAAGTAGCTTAGCTTTTATTCAATAGTGTGTTCTGCCCTTTAAGGGGATTTACCCTTAAAGGTAAGTCCCCTTCTTTTTTTATGAGAGAGGACTAGTTATGAGTTCAGTAACCAATAAAAAATCATCCGCACGTAATGGTAAATCACGTAAAACTGATAAAGACCTATTCCAAAGCGTGACGGATAAAATTATTCAAACCCTTGAGCAAGGAGTTTCTCCTTGGCATAGACCTTGGCAAACATTCAGTAACAGTATTAGTGGCTTTCCAGTTAATGCTATCACGGGTCATCGTTATTCAGGTATCAATATCATTTTATTATGGATGGCAGCTCACGAAAAAGGCTTTTCTGCTAATGATTGGCTTACGTTTAAACAAGCCATTAAAGCAGGCGGTAAAGTTCGTAAAGGTGAGTCAGGTACCCATGCGGTGGTTTATAGACAATCTCAGCAGGTAAAAACGGATGACAATGGTCAAGTGGTTTATGATGATAACGGTAATCAGGTTATTGAGTTTAAATACTTTGCTTCACAATGTGTGCTATTTAATGTAGATCAATGTGAGAATTTACCTGAATCTATTTCTACAAAATCTACCATCACTCAGCCATCTGAACCTGCGTGTATCGAAAAAGCTGATCAGCTAATAGCCAATAGTGGTGTTGAAATTATTCATTGTCATCAAAATGGCGCATTTTATCAGCCTGGTATCGATTGTATTACATTACCTTTAAAGACCCAATTTAATACAACCGCTGATTACTACTGTACAGCTCTCCATGAGCTAGTTCATGCAACAGGTCATCAAAGCCGTTTAGCACGAGAGGGTATTTGCTTGACGAATGGTCTTCGAGATAAAGCTAACTATGCTTTTGAAGAGTTAGTGGCTGAAATAGGCTCTGCCTTTTTATGTACTGAGCTTAGTATTCAAGGTGATGTACAGCATGAGAGTTATATCAGTTATTGGTTAGATATTTTAAAACAAGATAAGAAAGCGATTTTCCGTGCGGCTAAGTTTGCACGAGAAGCGTTTGAATATCTTGTTACGCAAAATGAACAACAATTAGCGGCTTAGTAAAGCAGTGAGTTAAGTTCATTTATTTTCAATGACTAATTCACAAAGAATTAGTTCCATCCCTATGGGGCAACACCCCATAGGGCGTGTCTGCCCCATTTTTATTTATTCTTTAAGGAGTTAATCATGGGACTAGATATTTATTTTCATAGTTCAAACTATAATGAGGAAGTTGGCTATTTTCGTAAAGTCAATTCATTGGTGAAGTGGCTTGAGGACAATGTCGCTGAATTTGATAATTGTGAAAGAATCTTGATCGAAAAAAGACATCTTGAACACTTAAAAGCTACATTGGATCAATTAACGCCAGAAAACTGCAGTGAGTTATTTCCTACTCAATGCGGGCTCTTTTACGGTTCCACTAGCTATGATGAATACTATTGGCAAGATATTGAAGAAGTTAAGCAATAGGTTACAGAAACCTTGGCTAGCTTTGACTTTAAAACAGAGAAGTTGATCTTTTATGCATGGTAGTAGTCGTTATTACGATAAAATGTCAAGTCTATGGGAGTGGTTTTACTCCCATAGACCACTAATCTCTAATAAAATAATAATTGAACATTACTATATGCATAAACTGTAATAATTATGTGCAATAGTTAAGATCAGATCGCACAGTAATCTATTTTTAGATACTTAGTTAAGGCTTACAAACATCTTCCTCATCCAAAAATACCAAGCTATAGGAGACTTCCCCATAACTTCTAAAAACTCTTAAAACAATAGCTAAAATACCTGAATCTTTTATCTTTTCATTAGCATGAGCGTACCATTCATTAGATACGTCATCCTGATAGGTTTCTTTACCATAAATATCACGAATCCTTTGTAGCTCACGGTCAATTTCTTGATCATTAGCATTTAGTGAAACCCGAAAACTCACTAATTGATGAGTATTTTTAGTGAATAGCCAAGATCTCGCCCTATCTTTTGTTGATGTATGATCCGTATAGGGAGTACAAAGAGGATTTATATACTCATTTCCTCCCACACCAATCCCCTGTATATTCTTGACCTGTTCTTCTGTTAGCTTTACATTCTCCATTTTAACCCCAAAAAACTCAGGAAACTCTTGAGAATTACAGCCGACTAAAATAGAAAAAAACAATACTAAACTTGCATATTTAATCATATTTTTCCTTTAACTTAATAACAAGCGATATAACAATTGTAGCTATCAAAACAATCTCGATTGTATCACTCAATTAGCATCTAGCATCAACAATTCATTCCCTTTCTTAACTTCTACTCTACCAATATTTTTATGTTCAAGATGCTTAAGTAAGAAAATAACCTTTTCTATTGAGCTTTTATAGTTTTAATATTATATCGTTATAAGTATTATATACCCCATTCTATTCAAATAAACTATATATAAAAATAGGTATGCTATACCCATAGAATATACTTAATAAGTGAGATACTTTTAATGTTTAATTACTCTTCTTTTTGTTGTTTTATTAGTTTAAGTTTAATCACCAGCAATTATGCATTAGCAGATAATGTCATTAATCCAAATGAGTTACAGCCTAATCAAATCATTGCTTATTTTGATAAAGACAAAAAAATAGTCTCTGATATCAATCAAGCCCTTACTGTTCGTTATTTTGTAAAAAAACAAGGCAATCACTTCCTACTTAAAGATGTAGTTAAAAAACTAGATACCACTATAAGCTATAGTATTAGTGATGCTAAAGATCTTAACCAACAATTTTCAAAAATGACTTCGTTAGAAGGAAAGTTGATTTCAGACGGACAAGGTTATACGTTAGAAGGTCACTATAAAAAAGGAAAGAAAGATGGTTTATGGACCTATTCACGTAATGGAAATATGTATTCAAAAGGTTATTATAAGAATGACCAACTTACTGGAGAATGGATTACTAACTTGACAAGGGATCATATTTGTAAGGTTACCTTTCAAAACAATCAACCTATAGGCCCCGAAATTTGCACCTATCCTAGCGGTAAAAAAGAATCAGAAACTTTTTATAAAAATGGTAAGCCAGATGGTGTAGTCACCAAGTGGCATCGTAATGGACAAAAAGCAGAAGAAATAACTTATAAAGAAGGTAAATTAAATGGTCCCTCGTACTCTTGGTATCGTAATGGACAAAAAGAACGCGAAGCTTTTTATGGAAATGATGAAGACATAAGTGTGAGTAAAGGCTGGGATAAAGATGGTAAGATTCGCTACATATTGCCCTATAAAAATGGCAAGCTAGATGGCCTTGAACAACGCTTTTATGATGGAGAGTTAGAGTCAGAAGTACTCTATAAAGAAGGAAAGCCCGAGGGAGTTATGACAGAATGGTACGATAAAGATAACAAAAAGTCAGAAACTACTTACAAAGATGGATTAAAAAATGGCCCTTATACCAAATGGGAAAGATATCAGGGCTATATAGTTGAACAAGGTCAATATGTTAATGATAAAAATCAAGGCTTATGGTCAATTTGGTATGATAAAGATAAATTAAAATCTCAAGGTACTTATAACGATGGATTAAAAGAGGGACGTTGGCGTTATTATCAAGGCTATGATAATGACTTAGTTCTAGACTGTACATTTAAACAAGATAAACGTAATGGCCCGTGCACTGAGTGGATCTTACAATATGTGTATAACAAAGGTAATTATTTGAATGGAAAAAAAGAAGGTAAATGGACACGTTGGAATAGTAGCAGTAATAAAAAAATAAGAATGGATACATATACAGCAGATCAATTAAATGGTATAACAATGGCTTGGTATGAAAATGGCAATAAACGTCTCCAAACTTACTATAAAGATAACCGTGAAGAGGGCCTACGAACTGAGTGGTATGAAAATGGAAATAAGAAAAATGAAGGAGAGTATGTAAAAGGTTTGAAAAATGGTAAATGGACTGAGTGGTACAGTAATGGCAAGCTTAAAAGTGAAGGTTATTATGATAACCTTACAAAAAAAGGAGAATGGCGCTATTGGGATGAACAAGGTAAACTTAAAGTCGTTAACTACTAAGAATAGCAGAACTAGTTAAAGTACATTAATTGTACTAGTTAGATATGTGAGATTTATAAGGGACTTTTCAATCTGACAGTCTCTGTAAATCACACATAATTGTCCATTAAAATAAGGACAGATCAATTATCATGGAATGTAAAGATGAAAAATATCCTAGCTATTATTATCTTATTGAGTGGAATAAATACAGCATCGGCTTACGAACTTCCTGAAAGATTCTACAATGACCTGAGGATTGGCAGTACCATCTTCTTAGAAGAATGGAGTAAATATGAGAAGTTTCATTTTGGCTTCAACGTTTATAAAGAGCCTGACTCCCAATCTTTTTATCTTATCAAACTCTACGACGGTCCAATAAAAATACTGAGCTATGATAAAAAAGAACAAATACTTGGTATTACAGCACATTGGATAAAAATACAATTTCAAGGGCGTGATCAAGATTATCAAGGATACATTTGGTCTGGCGAGCTTATAAACAATATTCAACTCTTAGCTAGTATAAATACATCTTTCGTGATTGATATAGACGATAACAATAACATGGTACTGTTAGCTATTGACGGCGTTGGTAAAAATGAAGGTCAAATCATTGGAAAAATTACTGAAACCATGGATGGAAAAAGCATGCTTTTATCACAACGTATTGTTTCTAGAGCAGACTTTAGCTTTGCATTAGCTGTGTTAGAGGTCACTTCTTCTAATTCTGCTTATAATTTTGCTAACTATTATTTCTACTATGCATGGCAAGATAACCAATTTGTTAAGCTATTATCAACCACACAAGAAGGCATTGGAGAATGTGGTGAGTATTTAGAAGATATTTCATCTACTACAAACGGTGTTGTAGTAAAAACAATACAATTTCATCCAGATAATTGTCATGAAAATACAGCATCACAACAATCACTTTTTAATACTATTTTATATCAATGGGATGATAAACAGAAAAAGCTTATACAGCAAAAACAAACCTCCTCACTAATACAACAACCTGATAATCAATAATACCCTATTTAAGGTTATCAGTCGATGTACTATAAAGTCTTACTCTCCCTTAGTAAAAACAGCTTATCTCTTAATAAAAAACACACCAACAAAATCGCATTTTCTACTGATCCCTAAATAAAGATTTGCGAAGCTTAAATCCTCATTACAACCATGAAGATTAAGCTTTATGAAAATCCACAAACCCAAATTCCGATTTATACACTCAGCCATTAAGCTAAGTGCACTCCTAATAATAACTGTATTAACAGGATGTATGCATAGCAATACTCATACCTCCCCTAAAACAGAAGATCATACGACTATTTACAATGAACCTCGTTCTAAAATTACCCAAACTGAACAGACACCCATTGTACGTTATGGGCGGTACACGTTAGTTGAAGTAGGTGCTACCTCCTCCCAACAGGATATTCTCAACCAAATCATTGATATCACTATTCCTATTTCCTCTTATAAGCAAACAACTACCGTAGCTGATGCCATGCACTATGTACTGCTTAACTCTGGCTATCAACTCTGTGATGCTGAACAAGTGAGTGCCTTTAGTTATTTTAAATTACCTTTAGCACATCGTCATTTAGGGCCAATCACTTTAAAAGACGCATTAACCACCTTAGCAGGTGATTCTTGGCAAATGCACGTCGACCAACAAAACCGTCTGATTTGTTTTACTAACCAAGCCAAACTTATTGTGCAAGAGGTAACACCATGATAACTATACAACAAATTAAACAAAAACTAAGCTCTGCTACGCTTTGTATAATTATTGTTATTAGCTGGCTAGCTGTATTAACCCTAATGGTTATCAATGCGACAAGTACTATTCGTACTATGAGCGAAAAAATCGTTGCAGATGAACACAATCCTAAACTGACATTGATGGAAATAAAACTGGCCGAGTTAACAGCGCAACTGGAAAACTCAAAAACTAATCCAACCGTCACACAGTTGCAATTAAGCAATGTGCAACAAGAGCTAAGAACACGTATTCAGGCCCTTAGTGAACAGCACTCTGAACTGGCTTCAACCTCACAATTGGATCGGTTAAAAAAACAATTGCAGCAACTGCAAGCAGAACTTCAACAAACTCAAACAAACCTGGTTACTAAGTCTGTAACTGCTGTAGTAACTAAAGAGACTAAAACCAATCCCACCATTAAAAGAACTACTGCTAATAAAGTCAGTAATCAACCTCCTTTTAAAATTTTAAGTGTTGAGTTACGAGGTGGTGAGCGAGTGCTATCTGTAATACCAATTAACGTAAAGGATAAGTCGAATAAAACACTTTCCTCTGCCCTATTACTCACCAATGGACAATCAATTGCTCACTGGCAGCTTGAATCTATTAATGAACATACCGCTGTATTTAAAGTAGGTTCCACCACTCGTCGTCTGACTATTGCAACGCCATAAGGATATCTGCATGAAATTAGTTAAATACAGTATGTTATTAATCATTGGATTTACTTGCTATAGCTTATCTTATGCTGAAATAAGCCAATCTAATCAATTAACCACAAACTATTCTGCTAATCAACATAGTCAAAATAACCAACATAGCCAAACGAATGAGTTAAGTATTAAGGCTACACAATGGGGACTTAAAGTAGAGGAATGGCAACGTTATCAAGCGTTGATGGATGGCCCATTAGGAATTTATTCACCTAATATTGATCCCTTAACGGCATTAGGTATCTCAGCTAGAACTGATGAAGAGCGTCGTTATTATGCTGAACGACAGGTTGTTGCTGAGATGCAACGCGTTGAACGGGAATTGGCCTATCAACGTGCTTATGATGCTGCTTTTAAGCGTATGTACCCTAATCTATTACCTGTAGAGTTTGGTTTAACTTCATCTAATATTACCCGTAGTTCTGCATTAGTCAGTAATAATCGTTTAGCCGTATTTGTGCGTGATAACTGTAAAGCTTGTGAAACAAAGGTTAAGCAATTACAACAATCAAATATAGCCTTTGATATCTATATGGTAGACAGTAAACAAGATGACTCCATCATTCGTAAATGGGCTAGCAAAATAGGCCTCGACCCTAAAAAAGTATTTGCTCAAGTGATTACTCTAAATCATGACGCAGGCCGTTGGCAGGCTTTAGCTATCGGCGGGGATTTACCTGCTGTAATTAAAGAAGTGGGGGGCAAATGGCAACGTCAATAAAGTCCCCTTATATTTTATCTATTGTTTGTGGCGTAATGGGCTGGTTTGTTAGCTTAGTAAGTCATGCTCAGGAAACCCCACCTCCTGCTTATCAACTAGCCGCTCAAACTGCAGGCATTCCATCAGAAGTACTCTATGCTGTAGCCCTAACCGAAAGCGGTATTCGGATCGAGAATAAAGTACGTCCTTGGCCTTGGACACTCAATATTGCAGGTAAAGGACGTTTCTTTAAAACCCGCGAAGATGCCTGTATTGCTTTAACTAAGGCATTAGCTGATTATTCTGCAAAACGTGTAGATGTTGGTATAAGCCAAATAAATTATGGTTATCACGGTCATAAAGTAGCTGCTCCTTGTGATTTATTAGATCCTCAAATCAACTTATCCATCGCTGCTGATCTTCTCAAATACCATCATAAAAAAGGTGAGGACTGGTTAATCGCTATAGGGCGTTACCACCACCCTGCAGGCGGCGAACATGCCGATCGCTATCGTAAGGTAGTTAAAAACCATCTGTTTCGTATCGCTAAAAAATAATTCTTTTAACTCTATGAAAGGTTATTACTATGTTTAAACTATCCATGTTATTACCGCTATTACTGGTATCCGTTACTCACTCTACTTTTGCTCAAACATTACCTCAACAAAAATTAATCATCGTACAAGATAAAGGAGGTACTACTGCACTACCCTATTATGAAGCATTAGGTTTAATAGCAGAACCTTTTCTGATAGAACGTCCTCAAACAACT
>JBEBWU010000042.1:0-9356 GCA_040391985.1 Entomomonas sp.
CTCGGCGGGATTCGAACCCACGACCCCTGCCTTCGGAGGGCAGTACTCTATCCAACTGAGCTACGAGTGCGTATAGAAGAGGGGCATAATACGCATATAACAATTAATAGTCTACACTTTTGGTTGTTTCATTTGTAGCAAAAATAGAAATTAAATTATCAAGTTATTAATTATTACTGAAAAGACTTTAGTTACTTATAATAGATCAACTAAAAAACAATAAATTGGTCTATTATTTATATTTTAATGTAAAACTAATAACTTCTTGGATATTGCTATGAATAAACCTGCGCTTATTGCTATACCTGAATCTTTACAATCAATGAAGTCACATGGTATCAATGCTTTTTCAGAGGCTTTGGCAGATAAAGGTTTAGATAGTAAGGTTTATCAGCAATGGTCTGAAGAAAAGCAGCAACAATTAGCTAGAGTACTGGCTTGTAGTGAGTTTGTTGTGGAGCAAGTAAGACGTTGCCCAGAAATACTATTAGAGTTGTTAGAAAGTGGTGAGTTAGATCGTAGTGTTAGAAATCAAGAGATTGTTGAGCAGTTAGCAAACGTTGTGGATGCTTGTAGTACAGAGGATGAGTTATTAAGTTGTTTACGTAAGGCACGTAATCGCCAGCAGATTCGTATTATTTGGCGTGATATTACAAGACAAGCAGATTTAATAGAAACTTGTAAGAATCTTTCTGATTTCGCGGATGCAAGTATAGATCAAGCCTATCACTGGCTGTATAAAGAGCAAGCCAAAGTTTTTGGCGTACCTATTGGTAGATATACTAAACAGCCACAGCATTTGATTATCTTGGGGATGGGTAAATTAGGGGCTCAAGAGCTAAACCTTTCTTCAGATATTGATTTAATTTTTGCTTATCCTGAGGGTGGAGAAACAGAAGGTGCTAAGAAGTCTCTAGATAATCAGGAATTTTTTACACGATTAGGTCAGAAGCTTATTAAGGCATTGGATAGTATTACTATTGATGGCTTTGTTTTTCGAGTAGATATGCGTCTACGGCCTTATGGTTCAAGTGGCCCTTTAGTTTATAGTTTTCCTGCAATGGAACAGTATTATCAAGATCAGGGGCGTGATTGGGAACGTTATGCCATGATTAAAGCACGTGTGGTGGCTGGTGATAAGGAAACAGGTAAAGATTTAATAGAGATTTTAAGACCTTTTGTGTATCGACGTTATCTTGATTTCACAGCCATTGAAGCATTACGCACAATGAAGCAGTTGATTCAACAGGAAGTTAAACGTAAGGGAATGAGTGAGAATATTAAACTGGGTTCAGGCGGCATTAGGGAGATTGAGTTTATTGCACAAGCGTTTCAGTTAATTCATGGTGGAAGGGATTTAAGTTTACAGCAGCGACCTTTACTAAAAGTATTGGATACTTTAGCAGGTGAAGGATATCTTCCTTCTGCTGTTGTTGATGAGCTAAAGTCAGTTAATTGCTTTTTACGCTATGTAGAGCACGCTATTCAAGCCATTGCTGATAAACAAACGCAAATGTTACCAGATAATCCAACAGATCAAGCTCGTGTAGCTTTTATGATGGGTTATGAAAATTGGCAAGCATTTTATGATGCTTTAACAAAATATCGTGAGCGAATAGATTGGCACTTTAAACAGGTGATTGCTGATCCAGAAGAAGAGGAGCAAGAGGCTAGTCAGACTATAGGTGAAGAATGGTTTCCTCTTTGGATAAGAACACAGGATGAAGAAAATTCCTGTAATCAATTAGCGGAAGCAGGTTTTACGGATGTGCAAGAGCTTTATCAAAAGTTAATGGATTTACGCCATAGTCCTAGCTTGAGATCTATTCAGCGTACAGGAAAAGAGCGTTTAGATGCTTTTGTGCCGCGTTTGATTAGTGCTGCTATAGAGTTAGAACAACCTACCTTAAGTATATTAAGGGTATTGCCTTTAATCGAAGCGGTAGCTCGTCGTTCAGTGTATTTAGTATTACTTACAGAAAATCCAGGTGCTTTAAAAAGATTGTTAAGGCTTTGTGCTGCAAGTCCTTGGATTGCTGAGCAAATTACTCATTATCCAGTGCTGCTTGATGAGTTATTAAATGAAGAAAAATTATTTAGTCCGCCAAAAGCGGCAGAATTGGCCGCAGAGCTACGCCAGCATTTAGCACGTATTCCTGAGGATGACTTAGAGCAGCAAATGGAAGCGCTTAGGCATTTTAAATTAGCCCATCGTTTAAGGGTGGCAGCTTCTGAAATTACAGGTAATTTACCTTTAATGAAAGTGAGTGATTATCTAACATGGTTAGCCGAAGCTATTCTTACCGAAGTGCTGCATTTGGCATGGCGGCAATGCGTGTCTAAATATGGTGTTCCACAACGATTAGATGGTACATCTTGTGATTTAGATTATATTATTATCGGTTACGGCAAGGTAGGTGGTATAGAGATGGGGCATAACTCAGATCTTGACCTTGTTTTTATCCATAATGGTGATCCTCAGTCAGACACAGATGGTGCTACATCAATTGATGGTTTATTGTTCTTTACCCGTTTAGGCCAGCGAGTTATTCATATTTTAACCACTCAAACTACTTCAGGAATTTTGTATGAAGTTGATATGCGTTTAAGGCCATCAGGAGCATCAGGTTTATTAGTAAGTAGTTTGGCCGCCTTTCAACGTTATCAAGAGAATGAAGCGTGGACTTGGGAGCATCAGGCTTTAGTAAGAGCTAGAGTATTAACAGGTGCTTCCGATGTAGCAGAAGCATTTGAAAAAATACGTATTGATGTGTTAGGAAAGCAGCGTGATCTAACACAGCTACAAACAGAAGTCAGTGAAATGCGCAAAAAGATGCGTGATAATTTGGGAACACAAATTACTAATGCTGGGCTAGGGGATAATGCTTTTTCAGCAGACCAGTTGTTTAATTTAAAACATGATGCAGGTGGTATGGTAGACATTGAGTTTATGACTCAGTTTGTTACATTGGCATGGTCTTGGAAATACCCTGAGTTATCTGTTTATACGGATAATATCCGTATCTTAGATGCAATGGCAGAAACTCATTTAATGACACCAGAAGATGCGCTTTGGTTACAAGATACTTATCGAGCTTATCGCTCTGTGGTACACAAGTTAGCATTGCAAAATGAACCTAATTTAGTAGCTGCTGATCAGTTTATTGAAGAGCGGAAAAGGGTAATGAGTTTTTGGTATTCTCTAGGGTTGAATTAACCTTTACTTTGTAACTGTTGATTTACAATATCCAATACTTGTTGTGCAGCTAATGGTTTACCTAATTGTTGTGCTTTTTGTTTCATCAATAGCAGTTGTTGAGGATTATTGAGTAACTGTTTTATTCGATAGACTAGTCCTAATTCATCAATAGCTTTGAGTGCAACGCCTTGTTCTAATAAAAAGTCAGCGTTATGCTCTTCTTGGCCAGGAATGGGGGCATGAATAATCATTGGAAGTCCCATTGCTAAGCACTCAGAGCTAGTCAACCCACCTGGTTTGGTAATGACTAAGTCGGCACAAGTCATTAATTGTTCTACTTTATCTGTAAAACCTTGTGGAAAAAGTCGATGGGGATATTGGTTAGCTACTTTCTGTAGTGCTTGTAGAGCCCCCTCATTTTTACCTGCTAAAACGATTAGTTGTATTCCGTCAATTTGTGATAGTAGATATTCTGCTACTTCATCTAAACCACCTAAACCAGCACCTCCGCCCATTAATAATAGTGTAGGTTTATTTGAACTAAGTCCATAAGTCGTTAAACAATCATTTTTATTCAGTTGTTCGCTAAAGTTTGGCATGATAGGAATGCCAGTTTCATGAATATTTTGGTAGCTAATACCGTTTTGTTGTAAACGAAAAGCCACTTCATGATTAGCTGTAAAGTAACCTTCCATCTTAGGAATAACCCACATACGATGTAAATCAAAATCTGTTATTTGAACCCAAACTGGTACTTGATAGTTGTCGTTATTGATCTTATGCATCAGTAACTCAGCAGGTAAAAAATGAGTGCAAATAATAGCATCTGGGGAAAAGTCATTTATTACATGGCTTAATGCTTTGGTGTTTATTCGCTCTATAAGTCGGCGTAGTTTTTGTAATGGGTCAGTTACTTTGGCTTTATCTGTTTTTTTGTAAATAAATCCCCATATCACTGGGTATTTTTGAACGATTTTTATATAGGTATCTATATAAATTTTACGAAAGCTTTTAGGTACATAATCCATTACATCAATGTGCAATGCCTCAATGTGAGCTGTTTGTTTTGCATAGGCTTCTATAGCCTGTGCTGCTCGCATATGTCCAGCTCCTGCAGATACACTTAATAATAAAACTTTATGCTTTTCCATAGCATTAAACCTCTTAAAAGATAATTTATATTACAGATAATATTTATTAACCTCTAGTTAAGTTTTAATTTATAAAATAGTATTAAGTTAAGATATAGAAGATAGCTTATAACAACTACTATAGACTTAAAGGAATAAGGTAATGAAACTAAAGTGTTTTTTGATTATGTGTTGTTTTTGTTGCTTTACAATGACTGCAAAAGCTGAGGATAAAGTTTTTGCAGAAACAGTTTATAAAGTAATTAATGCGTTTAAAAATGCAGATGAAGAGTTGTTGAATAGTCTTATTCATCCTAAGCAAGGTATTTATATTTTTTATAGTCCAGGAGGCTATTTAAGCTATAGTCATGAATCATCTATTGATATAGGTTTTATTTTTAATACGAGTTCACATTATGGTGCTGCTTTACTAAGCTGGGGAAAAAATTATGGCCCTTTGCAGTTAAAAACAAAAAGATTAGGGGCGATAGAAGGATATTGTGAAGCTAATTTTGCTGAAGATTATATTGAGGAACCAGGTATTTATGCTAGTAGATTAGGAGTTGATCACCCTTTCTACGAGTATTTCGAAAAAATGTATACACCTGAAGAACCTTCAGATGCAGCAACTAGTATTCCAGAAGATATTATAAAAGAAGTAAAAGCATTAGATAGTAAAACGCGTAAAGTAATTATTTATACTGATATTTATAATCAAGGTAGTCCACTGTCTTTTTATGTTAGTTTAATTGATGGTAAATGGTATCTTACTGTACATGATGGGACATTTTGTTATAACTCTACCTGTGAGTGGCCTAGATTTTATGGTGTGGATGAAGAAGTAGAAGGAATATAAGATCAGAATACTATTTGTTAAAAATATTTATAACTTTACACCCATGATATAGAAGTTTTGTTGGAGCATGATTAAATGACAGCATTATTAAAAAAAGGACCATTAATTTTAGCCATAATGATGATGTTGACTACATATTCCATGGCAAATTTGCGTGCCCCTATGAGAGATTGGCAACCACCATCTTCAGTATTAAAAGCACCACAGGTAGATAGTGCTAACAAGGAAAATGATTCCTTACCTAGTCTTGAGGTTTTACAGGAAACATTAAAAATAAATTGCGATCATTATCAATGTCAAGTTAATGCTGCTTATCATGTGAATGCCAAAGAAACAGAAGCTTTAAAGTTTGAATTTATTTTGCCAATAGATACAAAAGTAACAACGACTATAAATACTGTAGAAGCTATTACTAATGTGGCTATGGATGATGTTTACCATTTTCAAGAAGATGAAGTCAGTTCTATGTCTCGATTTGAAAATTCATTCCAAGTTTATAAAGCTGATTTTTCAGGAACCTTACAAAAAGGGGATAATATTATTGAGGTAAACTACATACAGCCTTTATCAATATTAGAGGTGGACTATGGCTATTTTATTAGTAGTAGATTTGTAGAAAATTTTATCTATATCCTAGCACCCTTAAAAGAGTGGAAATTAGCTGATAATTTTGCACTTAATGTAGAAGTAAGTACTGTTAAGAAAAGACCAGACCGTGACCCTTGGAGTTTATTTAAAAGCCGTGCTATTAACTGTTCATTAACTAACGGTAAAACCACTAAAGAAAATGGCAAAGTTATTTATCGTAATAAACTAACTAAAGAATTTCCAAATAATTTGATTTGTACGATGGGTGATAGAGATTTATTAAAAAATCTATAAAAGAGTAATAGACAGGCAGTTAGCTTTTGTTATTTTAGGATAATCCTCTGATCTGGTATCATAAGCAAAATCCTGATGCAGATAAAAGTTACTAATGAAAATTCTAGTTGTTGGCCCTTCTTGGGTAGGTGACATGGTAATGGCGCAAACATTATTTATATGTTTGCGTGAGCAACATCCAGATTGTGCTATCGATGTATTAGCACCAGAGTGGAGTAGACCTATTTTAGAGCGTATGCCAGAAGTACGAGAGGCTCTGTCTTTTCCCTTAGGACATGGTGCATTAGATATTAAAACCCGTAAGCAAATCGGCCGTTCATTACAAGGGAAATATGATCAAGCGATTGTGTTACCTAATTCACTTAAATCAGCATTAGTGCCTTATTTTGCTAAAATTGCTAAACGTACAGGCTGGAAAGGTGAAATGCGGTATATCCTGTTAAATGATATTCGCAAACTTGATAAAGCACTTTATCCCCTAATGATTGAACGGTTTATGGCGCTAGCTTATCCAAAAGGAAAAGTTTTAGCTCATCCTTATCCTAAACCTCATTTAGAAATTGATCCTACTTTACAACAGGAAGCATTGGCAACATTCCATTTACAGCAAAATAAACCTATTTTAGCTCTTTGTCCTGGTGCTGAGTTTGGTGAGGCTAAAAAATGGCCAGCTGAAAGTTATGCAACAGTAGCAGAACAAAAAATAAATGAAGGTTGGCAAGTATGGACATTTGGTTCTAAAAATGATTTTCCTGTAGGGGAAACGATACGAAATCTATTAGCAAAAGAACAGCAACAGCAATTTTATAACTTGGCAGGTCAAACTTCTCTAGCACAAGCAATAGATTTATTGGCTTGTGCCAGTGCTGTGGTTACTAATGATTCAGGGTTAATGCATGTGGCTGCTGCATTAAATCGCCCTATTGTGGCAGTATATGGCTCAACCTCGCCACAGTTTACTCCTCCATTAGCCGACCAAGTGGCAATAGTTCGTTTAGGGTTAGATTGTAGCCCTTGTTTTCAACGTACTTGTAAGTTTGGCCATTACAATTGTTTGAAACAGTTAAAGCCAGAGTTAGTCGAAACAGCATTGGATAAGTTAATTGATGTTAAACAGGTGGATTAAATGCGAGTTTTATTAATTAAAACCTCTTCGCTAGGTGATGTAATCCACACTTTACCTGCTTTAACAGATGCTAAAAAAGCAATTCCTGATATTCAATTTGATTGGGTGGTAGAAGAAAATTTTGCAGAAATACCCAGTTGGCATCCTGCAGTTAATGAAGTTATTCCTGTAGCCATTAGACGCTGGCGCAAGAACCTTTGGCAAACATGGAAAAGTGGTGAATGGAAAGCGTTTAAGCAACGACTACGAGCTTATAAATATGACTTAGTGATAGATGCGCAAGGTTTATTAAAAAGTGCTTGGTTAACTCGTTATGTAAAAGCACCAATAGCGGGTTTAGATAAGCTATCAGCTAGAGAGCCAATGGCTAGTCGTTTTTATCAAAATACTTATCCCGTTGCTTGGGGACAACACGCTGTTGAACGAGTACGTCAGTTATTTGCACAAGCTTTAAATTATCCATTACCAGCAACATTAGGTGATTATGGCTTAGATCGCCAGCGAGTAGTAGAGAATTTACAAGAAAATGATCCCTATGTAGTGTTTTTACATGGCACTACTTGGGATACAAAACATTGGCCAGAATATTATTGGCGACAATTGGCAGAAATGCTAAATAAACAAAATGTTCGTATTAAATTACCTTGGGGTAATGATAAAGAAAAGCTAAGGGCTGAACAGATTGCAAAAGGTTTAGTTAATGTAGAAGTTTTACCTAAATTAAACCTAAAAGGTATTGCGGGTGTATTGACAGCTGCTAAAGCCTGTGTAGCAGTTGATACTGGTTTAGGTCATTTGGCGGCAGCATTAGACACTCCTACCATTTCTTTATTTGGTCCTACTAATCCCAAACTGACTGGTTCTTATGGTAAAGATCAAATTCATTTAATCGGCAAGTATCCAGCTTGTATCCCATGTTTAAAGAAAGAGTGTACTTATCAGCCTACAGAGCAAGATAAACAACAATTTGATTTGAATAGAGAGTTACCTATTTGTTTTACACAGGTAAATCCACAGCAAGTTATTAGTCACTTATCTTCCTTACTTAACAAAAAACCCATCATTTAAGATGGGTTTTAGTGACTAATCGAAAAATTACACTTGAGATTGATGATAGTTTTCTAAACCCATCTTTTCGATTAAACCGAGTTGTTTTTCTAACCAGTAAGCATGGTCTTCTTCAGTATCTTTTAATTGATTACGAAGCATATCGCGGCTTACAAAGTCACCTTTTTCTTCACAGAGCTTAATACCATCAACTAATGCTTGGCGTACATGTAGCTCTAAGCGTAAATCAAACTCTAGCATTTCAGGTACAGTAGTCCCAATATTAATTTCATCAGGACGCATATTTGGTTTGCCTTCTAAGAAGAGAATGCGGCGAATAAGTTGATCTGCATGATCAGTTTCTTCTTCCATCTCATGATTAAGACGCTCATATAATTTTTTAAAGTCCCAATCATCATACATTCTGGAATGGATAAAATATTGATCACGAGCGGATAGTTCGCCAGTTAATAGCTTGTTTAAATAATCGATAACTTCAGGATTACCACGCATTTAGTCTCTCCTTAACGCTAAAGGAGCGTTATTTATTAGAAATTAATTTATACCGTTGATATTAAGTTTAGTCGTTATTTTTTCAAATTACCAGCAAATCAGACTAATTCATTAAATAAAGCTATGTTGTTGTAAATGCAAATATTTATCATTTTTTATTGCATTCTTTTTAGACATAAAAAAACGAGCTATTAATGTAGTTAAATAGCCCGTTTTTTATTAACTAATTAAAGAGAACTAGCTTACTTTTTTACCATGAGCCTGTTGGTCTGCATGATAAGAAGAGCGTACTAATGCGCCAGAGGCAACATTTTTAAAACCCATTTTTTCCCCTTGTTCAGCAAACCATGCAAAGGTATCAGGATGAACAAAGCGTTGTACTGGTAAATGGCTTTTTGAAGGTTGTAGATATTGACCAAGGGTGAGCATATCCACTTCATGCTCTCTTAAGCGCTGCATTACCTCAATAATTTCCTCATCTGTCTCACCAAGACCTAGCATTAAGCCTGATTTAGTAGGAATGTGAGGAACACGCTTTTTAAAGTTTTGTAGTAAATCTAATGACCATTCAAAATCAGAGCCTGGACGAGACGATTTATATAA
>JBEBWU010000043.1:0-9270 GCA_040391985.1 Entomomonas sp.
AATAGCTAGTCAAATTGTTACTGCACAACAAGGTACAGACTTCCCACAAGAAGTAGACTTTAAAGCCGTTTATAGTAGTTGTTCGGTTTTCTGTGAACAAATTATTAATCCTAAAGAAGCTAGAAAAGTAACAACTATGGCAGCACAAGCAGCTCTTAATAACAAAGGAGTTGCCATTATTATTCTACCTGCTGATATCAGCCAAGCAGAAGTAGTTGATACACCAGCTATTAAAACTTATCGTCCTAACCCTATCACACTACCTAATAATGATGAATTACAACAAATAGTTAGCCTTATTGAACAAGGAAAAAAAATAGGTATCTATGCAGGTCTTGGTTGCCAATATGCTCATGATGAACTAATAGCCTTAGCGGCAAAACTCAAAGCACCTATTGCACACACCTCTAGAGCAAAAGACTTTGTAGAATATGATAACCCTTATAATGTAGGCTTAACAGGCATGTTCGGTATGGAATCGGGTTTCCATATGGTAAAAAACTGTGACACCTTACTATTACTCGGTGCTGACTTTGCTTGGTCACAATTCTATCCTGATAAAGCCAATATTATTCAAATTGATAAAGATGCTTCCCATTTAGGTAGGCGTCATCCTATTGCTTTTGGTGCGGTAGGCGATATTAAAGCGACCTTAACAGCGTTATTGCCTTTAATCAGTGAAAAAGAAGACACTAGCTTTTTAGAACAACATCAAAAAATGCATGTTAATGCAACTGCTAAACTAGATAAAAAAGCACAAAGTACTAAAAGTGGTCAAATTCATCCCCAATATCTAGTAGAACTACTAGATCAATATGCTACAGATGATGCACTATTTACTGCTGATGGTGGCTCTCCTATGGTATGGTTAATGCGCCATATTAATACCAATGGTAAACGCCGCACCCTTACCAGCTTAAAGCACGGTACAATGGCTAATGCGATGCCACAAGCATTAGGCTTACAAAAGGCCTTTCCTAATCGTCAAGTTATCTCTATTTCAGGAGATGGTGGTTTAGCTATGTTATTAGGTGATTTACTAACAGCTATTCAAGAAAATCTACCTATTAAAATAGTGGTACTCAATAACAGTTCACTAAATTTTGTTGAACTGGAACAAAAAGTTGAAGGGTTAGTAGATAACTATACTGATTTAAAAAATCCAGACTTTGCAAAACTTGCTGAAGTGATTGGATTTTATGGACATAAGGTTACAGAATCACAAGACTTAGAAATAGCAGTTAAAGGATTCTTAGCACAATCAGGCCCTGCTTTATTAGATGTACATACCAGCCCCTATGAACTGGTTATGCCACCTCAAATAGAGATGGGGCAAGTTATGGGCATGGCACTTTATGGTGCTAAAGCAACTTTGGCAGGTCGAGGTAAAGATGTAGTTAACTTATTGGTAGATAATTTTTGGAAAAAATAAACTAGCTTTCATTTCTAAGGGCTAATGCCCTTAGAGATTGATTATTTACTGTTAGCCAAGCAAATAGAATACCACTCAGCATCCCTGTAATGTGTCCCTCAAAAGATACTTCTGCACTTGGTAATAAACCAAAAATAAAACCACCATATAACATCATTACTACAATACAGATTAGGAAATTTTTTATAGTCCTATCAAAATAAGCATTGCCTAACAGTAACCCCCACAAACCAAATATCCAACCACTAGCGCCAATATGAGACGCTGTACGCCCCACCAACCATAATAATAAGCCACCTACAATGATAATAAAAATACTAGCGACAACGAAATAACGTATTGAACGCAACATACAGAGCCATGCTAAAACGACAAAACAAGATAAATTACCTAGTAAGTGTAATACCCCACTATGAATCCAAGGAGAAGTAAAAATCCCCCATAATCCATCTAATCGACGAGGAACAACCCCATAACTTGTTAAGCCACCAGCTAAAACCATATTAATGATATGAATAACTACCATCAATAGAGCAATAGCCAGTACTATCCTTATTTGTTTACTCAGCATCTTCTTGATAAGAACTTTCTGTAGGTTTACCTGCCTTTACTTTAGTTTCAATAGATTGTTTAGGATGCATACCTACATGCTGACCTAATAGTTTTAGTTCTGTAATAATATCTTGCATACGCTGATGATTACGTAAATCTAAATCTAGCTTTTTATCCATGGTTTTTAAGACAGGCATAAAACTATATTCTAGTGTTTCAGCTAATGTAGTTAATACTGCATCTAAACCAGGAACAGGTTGATTCACCACTTGAATATTAGTTTCTGGCTTATCTTGTAAAGCTTCACTAATCTTAGCTAATGGTTTAGTTACTTTATCCCATGGTGCTGGCTCAGGCTCTTTATCCATTACATCAGCTATATGAGCTATACCAGAAAGCATTTTATCCCAAGGAGCGGGCTCTGGTTTTTGTTTTAAAGCAGCAATCATTTCAGCAAACTGCCCTATTACACTCTCCCATGGAGCACGCTCTGGTTCAGGACGCGTTGCAATATTTTTAACACCTTCCGATAGATCAACTAACTGAGCTACCACTCGGTTACCAATATTATCATCACCACCCATTGACTTATTACGCAAGAAATCACGTTTAATTTGTTCCCAACGCTCTTGTTGGTGTTCTGTCATATTACCGCGAATTTCAGCCAATTTAAGCAGGTTCTCTTCAGCACCTGTCGTTAATAGCTGTGCTTCACCTTGATAATGATCTTCAAGTAATTGCATTAATTCTTGCTCATTCATTACCGCTGTAATTTTTTCCGCCAGCTTATTCATATTACGATAACTACCCTGTAACTTAAATGGCGGTTCAACACGATATTTATCAGCTTGAGCAGCGCTAGATATATATTGTAAGTTTACTCTGTATACTAAATCACGAGCTCTCATTAAGTGTTGTAAAGTAGCAACAATTTCATTAACTTCAGCTGTACTGTAATCATAACTTAGCTCATTACTTGAGAAAGGTTTGCCTTCTGCTTTATCAATAAAACGGTAAAGATCTGCCATATCACGAGTAGCTAAAGGTGCTAGTACTGGATTAGAGGTTAAGCAGTTTTCAATATAACTAAGACGGAATACATCTTCCATACCACCCAACACATCACCTAAGTTATAGATATCCGCACGGTTAGCTAACATATCTGGAATCTTAAAGACTTCACCTGACTCTGTATAAGGGTTACCTGCCATGATGACACAGAATTTTTTGCCACGCATATCGTAGGTTTTAGTTTTTTCTTTCCAGACCCCCTCAATACGACGCGTACCATCACAAAGCGAAATAAATTTTTGTAAAAATTCAGGGTTAGTATGCTGAATATCATCCACATACAGCATTACATTATTACCCATTTCCAATGCTAGATTGAGCTTTTCCAATTCTTGTCTAGCCGTAGCATTAGGTGCTTGCGCTGGATCAACTGAGGTAACCTCATGACCAATTGCAGGGCCATTAATCTTCATAAAGATTAACCCTAAACGATTAGCCACATACTCCATCAAGGTTGTTTTACCATAACCAGGTGGAGAAATAAGCATTAATAACCCCATTAAGTCCGTACGCTTATTCTCACCCACTGTACCCATTTGCTTGGCTAAGTTATCACCAATCACACCTAAGTAAATATCATTGATTAAACGGTTACGAACAAATGAACTTAATGGTTTTGGCTTAAACTCTTCCAAACGAAGTGCATTTCTTTCACGATTAATAACTTCTTGACGGAATTCCTGATAACGTCTGAAATTTGGCACAAATACTTGTTGTTGATAACCAAAACGCTCATAGAAATCATCAATTCCTAGAATCATTTTGGTATTTTGGATACGTGTATGCTCTCCCATCAATCCTTCTACAGAGAAACGTAAGTCCATTTCTGTAAAACGCCAGATTACACCATTATCCAATAAGCTAAGTGCTACTGCTTCTGGGATATAGCTTTGTAAAGCAGCCAAGTCATCATCCGTTTCAATCACTACATTGTTATCATTAGTCTGACAAAGTGCAGAAAACCATCTTTCTGCTAGCTCCCAACGAGCTAAAGTACGGCCTTGTAAGTTAGCTAATGATTGTTGAAAACCAAGCCACATATGTGCTTCTTCTAAACGTTTTTGAAGTGTCTCCATTAATTGTTTAGCATAACGAGTAAAGGTAAACTCAATATTCACACCAGCAGAAAGCACTGCTACTAAATATTCAGCAGCCATTGAACGCTCTTGCTTATCAATAGGTAAGCCATGAACTTCTAAATAGCTATCCATTGCTTGTGCAATTTCTACCTGTAAATCTTTTAATGCTTGTTGGCTTCCAAATAACTGTGCCATATTCATTGCCGTATGCGCACGTTCAGGCCACTTTTCGGCTTCAATATTTTCTTTCCAACGTCCCCAGAATAGCGTTGCAAAACCACGTGCTAAAGGCGGGTAACGCAGTAATCCAACACTACGATGTAATGGAATTAATTTACCTAATAATAAACAAGCATCATGATCATGAATGCCTCGCTCATAGCCATCACGATAACGAGGAGCTGCAAAATCACGTACTGTTTTTTCTAATTGTGTAGGGTCTTTTAACTGTTGCTCTAACAGGTCAATACTTAAACCATCTTTATTTTGCTCTGCTGCATGTAAAATTAGCCCAGCTAAATACTCACCGCGATATAAATTGGGTGATTCTGAATCTGTAGTATATTGCCAATAGTCCCGTAACTCATCTAACTCTGTAGTGCCTAATGATTCAAAATAATCAGTACCTGTTAAATGAGTATAAAGTTGATCGCCTCGCGGCATAATTGTTAAATCAAGCTCTTGCGTATTTACACTAAAGCGATGGCGAGGGCCTAATTTAATAACGTTACCACCCGCCTCAAAGATTTCTGACTTATCTCTTAAACTACGAATAGCCTGATCTTTAGTGGATTTTAAACGAGCATCAAGGTCATCTGCCCTTACACTGTCTTTTAACTCTCTTAACTTCTCTGATAACTCACGTAACTTTAAAGCTAATGGATCACCTGCAAAGAATGCATTTAATTCTTCTTGAGTAGTAAAACGTTCTGTACGACGTTTCATACTCTCTAAAATACGTAATGCAGCATCTTGTAAAGACTGTGCCTTACGTTGTCTTTCATCTAGTAGAGCTTGTTTATGGGTATCAAAGGTTTCTAGTAGCTCTTCACGTTTAGCTAGAATATCCGTTAAAAACTCTTCATTATCACTAAACTGGCTTTCTAGCTCTTCTAACTGTACTAATAAACGAGATAATTGATCATCACAACGTTCAGGATCAGTAGCTAAAGACAACGCATTGGTAATTGATTGTGTGAACAGTGTAAATTGAGCACCAAATTGGGCAACTGATTCATTACTACGTAATGATTTACGACGTTGTTCAGACCTTGCTCTAGCTTGATTTAAGCGGCCATAAATGGCTGAAATAGCCTCTACAATTAAAGTACGTTGATTCGCATCATCAATTTTTAATGTGCTCATCAATTGAGAAAGTGTATCAAGATCGTCACCTAGTCCTTTTAAACCAGTCAACGGCTCTTCTAATTGTACAACTGTTGTAGCAGCTTGTGCTTCAGCATCTAAAGCTTCTAACTTTTCTGAGAAAGGTTCTAATGCTTCTGCTGTTGATAAAAAGACACCTGTTGCTTCTGAAATATGTAACTGTGATTTTTTTAACTGTTCTTCTAAAGAATCAACACGTGCCACATCCATATAACGGTAATCACGTATTGTTAATAAGTAACCTAACTGCTTAGTAATAGCATGCAATGCATCTACATACTCCTGAATGGTTTCCCAACTATCTGGACGTAATGAGGTAATTAATACTTTTTGTTGTTCTTCTGCTTGAGCTAACGTTTCGGCAGATTGGCGACGAATACTTTCTACTTTTTCATATTCATCTAAAACAGCTTCACTGGTTGCAGCAATTTCTCGAACTGATTGAACAATATCACCACAATGATTATCAGTTAACCAACTATAGCTATCTAATAATTTACGGATATTTTCACGAATTAAGTTATAGTGATTTACAGACACAGACTTACTATCAATATCTCGACCTAAACTATAAAGATCAGAAATACCTCTTACTAATTCTGGATTGCCAATACGTCCCCAAAATGTATTACGGGTGGGTTGTCTTGCTGCAAATTCTTCTGATAAATAAGGTGTTTGCCATATTTGCATAGGATGAACACGAATAGGTTCATTACCTTCACTGGCAAAAATAACCATTTTGCCATCATCAAAACGCGCATAACCATGCCCCAAAATAGGATTTTGTAGGCGTCTTTCAATCATATTATAGGTAAATAATGCACTACGACCTTCACTTGGTTCATAAAAGATATAAAGTACATCTTCACCATTAGGAGATTTTACAGAACGCTTAAACCGCATTCCTTCCATAGACTGATCAAACTTTTTATACTCACCATTTTGTAGATAATAACCACCAGGGAAAATAATGCCATGATCTTCTGGCAATTGCACGCATGACTGACCAATTGCATCTATTCGCTCTACATTTTGTGTAATGGTGTTATAAACTAAGTAGCGCCATACCTCTTCTCTATACGGTAATATTTTTAATAAAATTAAACTACCTAGCTGGGCATATTCAATAGAGGCATCATCTACAGACTGTGTTTTATCTGTTACAGGTTCACTGTATATGCCTAAACCTGTTGTTGTATTATTTTCTACTTTAATGGTTAGATCACCACCTGTAGTTTCTACAAACACAGTATCTAACACATTGATATGAGGAAACTTACCATTTACTCGCATTTCACGATTAGTCTTCTGCCACTCAAAATCATAAGGAGCAGGTAATGCAATATCACGCTCACCACGGTTATCAATATAACTAATTTGCTTATGGTCTGCAGATAAAGCCCAACGGAAAACACGAATATCCGTTATCTTATCACCCATCTGGAAGCTAGCTAGTAACTTACCATTATTTTGGGTTAGTTGTAATAAACGAGCATCCTTATAGTATGCATAAAGCTCAGTATAATCCCGCACAAAATTAGGTTCTTTTAAAAAAGTTCCCTCTAGTTCTACGTGCTCTACATCAAAGCCTTCTTCCACCTCAATTAATTTATACAGTGAAAAAACATCTTCAACTCGGGTTTCTTTCTTAAGGCCTAAAAATACATTGTATCCAAACAGTAACCAATCACCTGCGCGCACAATATCACGAGCAACACTATTATTTTCAGTACGAATACGGATTCGCCCAATCACTTCCATGTCACTACGTTTAAATTCTTCTAAACGCTTTTGATTAATAATTTCTATTTGCTTGCGTAATTGCTGACCTTGATCTTGTAAACGCTTATTTAATACCTCATAAGCACCACCTTCAGCAACTGCTTTGTCTAGTAAATCTTGATCTTGTGCTACTGCTTGGGAATCAACCATTTAATGCCCCATTCTAATTAACAAGGCGACCTAGGCCGCCTTAATTATTACTACAATGGCCTGTTAAATATAAAGTCAGCCAGATTATTTAAGCTTACCCCATCCTTGGAGTTAATTTATTCCATTAATCATCAGTTTTTGGTGTGCTTTTTTTACCAGTGCTTGCTACTCGCTCAGCAGTTGCTGATAACAATTGTTGAATTGCTCCTTGAGCAACAGAACTGCTATTTACAAAGCCATCAAGTGATTTGCCCACAGCCAATGCTTTAGAGAATTTCTCAAAGAATTCACCTTCGCCACCCACAACATCAATCTTCGTTTTAGCCAGACCAGCAGCCAATACTTCTGCTTGATCTTTAGCAATTTCTTTATTAGCAGCAATTGCAGTGATAGCTTGTTCGAAGGTTTTTTCCAGTTGTAAACGGAACTCTTCATGTGCACGAGCACTATCAGAAAGCGCATTAAGTGAAGTAAATTTCTCAGCAAGACCTGTTGCTTCTGCTCTCATACGTTTTAATAGTACTTCCGCTTCAGCATCACCCACATCACGGCTTACTTTAGCCTTCACTATACCTACTTGTTCTTCACCACGAGCTTGAGCAGATAGTTTTTCTTCCATCACTTTAGCTTCTACCAAGCCTTCTTTTTCCTTAGCGGTAGCAGCAGCTTCGGTTACACGAGCCTCAACAAAACCTTGCTCTTCTTTACCTTTTGCCTCAGAAAGCATAAGCTCCATTTGTACTTTAGCTTCAGCAAGACCTTGTTTCTCATTAGCATCTGCTTTAAATTCTATAACACGTGCTTCTGCTAAACCTTTCTCTTCAACTGCTTTAGCTTCCGCTATACCTCTTTCAGCAGTTAATTTCGCTTCAACTAAGCCTTCTTTTTCACGAACAGAAGCTTGTACCTCACGTACTCTTGCATCTGCTAAACCAGGTGCAGCACGCTCTGCTTGAACACCTTCTGCTAAACGTTTTTGTGACTCTGCTTTTTTAGCAGCAGCTTCTAGTTCAGCTTGTGCCATATTATTAATTTCAACAGCTTTATGCTTAGAAGTTTCTGCATCAGCTTCTGCTTGTTTCACTTGACGTACTAAATCACGCTCTGCTTCTGCTTGTGCATCAATAATACTTACTTGTTTAGAACGGTCAGCTTCCGACACTTGACGTACTTCTTTAATAGCTTCTTCTTCTTTAGCTACAGTACGTTCAACTGCTACACGATCACGAATAATATTAGCAATCGCTGTACGCTCTGCCTCTAATGCTTTTTCTTTATCAATACGTTGTAACTCAACTTCACGCTCACGCTTAACAATTGCTTCTTGTTGAGCTTGAGTTACACCTTCTTCCTGTTCAACTAATACGCGTTTCTTATTTAATTCTGTAACTTCTAACTCACGTTGCGTATTAATATCTGCTTTACCAATCTCTTGTTCAGCTTGTTTCTGAGCAACTTCTGCCTTAATGCGCTCTTCCGCTTGAACTTTTTGGGTTTCAGCTTCTTCACGTGCTTTAGTTGTTTCAATTTCACGCTTTTGTCTATTTTCAGCATCAGCTCTTTGACGTTCTAATGCTAAAGTTGCTTCTTGAGTCTCAACATTCTTCTTAGTAATCGCTAAATCTTTATCACGATCTAATTCGTTAGTTTTAATAATTTCAGTAGAAGTTCTTTCAACAATCTTACGAATACCTTCAGCATCCATAATATTAGTATTTTTTAAATGCTCAATAGGTGTTTGATCTAGATAGTCAATAGCCGCATCTTCTAATGAATAACCATTAAGATCTTCACCAATAGCTACCATAATCTCGTCAC
>JBEBWU010000044.1:0-9055 GCA_040391985.1 Entomomonas sp.
ATTTATCCTTATCATAGTGATTTATCTCCTGATGGAAAATATTTTATTTACTTTGCTAAGAGCAGTCGTTTACTCGATACTTGGACTGCTGTTTCAAAAGCCCCCTATTTAAAAGCTATGGACTTTTATAAGAAAAAAGATAATTGGTCATGGGGTGGTGGATTGTTTTCTTCTAATAAAACTTATTTACTAAATGATAGAGAGTATAAATGGAGAAAATGTTTTCGTCGTTCAGGATTAATTATGTCAATTATGTCGACAAATAATCCTGCACAGGATTATTTGACTGGCTATACCCAATACTATCTTACACGGTTAAACAGAGATGGTTGGCAACAATGTGCAATAGAAGATATACAAACAAAATATGGTAGACCTAAGGTAGCTTTTAGCAAAATGATTAATAATGTTGCTCTCTATAAGCTAATTTATAATGAAATACCCACTAAAGAGCAGGGAAAACAGGGAGGAGTCTATGAAAGACATCAACTGTTAATGGGAGATAAAAAAATAGAATATCCAACTTGGGAGTGGGCAGATATTGATGGGGAAAGAATTGTTTGGGCAGAGCAAGGTAAATTGATGGCGGCAAAAGTTGAGAAAGGTGAGTTAAACACTATTAAAGAGTTAGCTGATTTTAACTCGATGCAATTTGAAGAGAGAATCGCCCCTTATAAATAGTTAATCTTTCAAACTAATAGTATTACTTGTTTTTAATAGCTAACTAGGCCAGTACCAAGCTGGAGTTTCTAGCATTTTTTGACCTTTGATAGTAGTTTGCCCCAATATCTTCTCTAGCTCTATGGTATTGCAGTCACTTTGTTGTTCTAAGGCATTAATCAGTCTTTTAGAATGACTAATAATCCAAATTTGTGAATGTTTACTGGCGTTTATAATAAGTCTTGCTAATGCAGGTAATAAATCTGAATGTAAGCTGTTTTCAGGCTCATTTAAGACCATCAAGGAAGGTGGGCGAGGTGTTAGTAAAGCAGCAGTTAATAATAAATAACGTAAAGTGCCATCAGATAATTCTTGTGCAGACAGTGGCCGTAAAATACCTTGCTGTTGAAGCATAACCGTAAAAAAACCATCTTTTTTAATCATAAGAGAAGAATCAGGAAACGCATCATGTATGGTTTGAGCAAGTAAGTCAGCATCTCCTACTTCTTGTATGGTTTGTAAAGCAGCTGCTAAGTCATGACCATCATGATGAAGTACAGGGGTTCGAGTTCCTAATTGAGGTTTTCGTGCTGGAGCCTCTTGGTCAGTGCGGAAATAGTCATAAAATCGCCAGTTTCTAATAATTTCTCTTAAACGAAACACTTCAGGACAATCACTATGTAGGGCTACTTGACCAAATAATCCCTCATAGCTAGGGGTATGTTGAGTCAACATTTGTGTTTGGCGTCCATGTTTTACTTGAATAAGTGGGCCTTTACGCTCTACTAGTGTTCTAGCAGGTTTGTACCATTCACCAGCCCAGATGGTTTCATTTTTAATTTCAGGATCTTGTGCAAAAGCTGTTCCTCCAGGAATAGGCTCTGGTAGGCCAAGTGAAATGCTGTATCCTAAATCATCTTCTGTGAAACCTAGGTGGAGTCTAATGGTATTTTGTCGTTTAGTTCCTTGAATAGGTACTTCACCTCTTTGCATATTACGACTAATTTTTTCTGGCCCTGCCCATAATACAGATTCTAATCCACCTTCTTTAGCAATAGCGCTAATTACATTACCTTGAGCTGTTTCAGCTAAAAGACGTAATGCTTTGTATAGGTTAGATTTACCACAACCGTTAGCCCCCGTAATTACATTTAATTGAGAAAGTGGGAAGACTAGATTGTTAATGGAGCGAAAGTTGGCTATAGCTAAGGTTTTGATCATAACGATTTTATATAGGTGAAAGTTTTTAAATATTATACGCGTTATGCAGGATAAATAGCGCCTAAAATTCTTAAACCTTCAGCACCTGTAACGGCAGGGCGGTTGGCAGGAATATTCTCTAAGCAACAATAAGCAAGCCAAGCAAAGGCCATAGCTTCAATCCATTCTGGGGGAATACCATAGTCTTGAGTTGTTTGTATTTTAGTGTTGGCAAGATTGTGTTGTAAGCGATTGAGTAGCTCATTGTTGAAAGCACCTCCACCACAAACAATTAACTCATCAGTCATAGGTTGTGCTTGTTTAAGTGATTGTACAATGCTTTGTACAGTCAGTTCTAATAAGGTAGATTGCACAACCTCATCAGCAATAGGTTGATTAAACTGAGTTAATTTATTATTTAACCAATCAAAGTTAAATAATTCTCTACCTGTACTTTTGGGGCCAGTTTTGCTAAAAAAATTATCAGCTAAAAATAGCTCAAGTAGTGCCTGATTAGGCTTTGCACTAGCAGCCCAAGCACCTTTGTCATCATAGTGTTTATTAAGTTTATAAGAAATCCATGTGTCTAATAAAACATTGCCAGGCCCACAATCAAAACCATGGGTAGTTTGATTGGGGGATAATAAGCTCAAATTACTAAAGCCACCCACATTTAGAATAGCACGTTGTTTGTTATTATCTTTAAATAGTGCTTCATGATAGGCTGGCACTAGTGGAGCACCTTGTCCGCCTGCTGCAACATCCCGTCTACGGAAATCTGTGACTACACTAATATTAGTAAGCTCAGCTAAGAGTGCACCATTACTAATTTGTATGGTAAAACCGCGTTCAGGTTCATGTCTAACTGTCTGCCCATGACTACCAATAGCTACAATATCATTACTAGTTAGTTGTTGCTGCGCTAATAAATGATTAATTCCATCAGCTGCCAATTGTGCCCATTGTTGTTCAGCAATGGCTGCTCTGGCTAATTCATCATTACCGCTACAGCATAAAGCAAGTAAATCATTACGTAACTGCTCAGGCATAGTTATGTAATGACTAGCAATAAGTTGACTGGGTAAATTGGGTTGTTGATCAATAAGAACAATATCTAGTCCATCTAAACTAGTACCAGACATTATTCCTATATAGTAAGCCATAAATTACTCAGATGAAGTCTGAGATTGTTCTGTTGTCTGTGCTTTGGCTAACATAACAGTTTTCTTTTTGCGCATTTCAGCCATTAACGGTTGGCTAAGTGCAAGAAAACGTGCCTTTTCTTTTTCTGGTAATGGATCGGCCATTGGTAGTTTTACACTAAGTGGATCAACGTGCTTACCATTAACACGGAACTCATAATGTAAGTGAGGGCCAGTTGCTAGTCCTGTCATACCTACATAACCAATAGTTTGGCTTTGTTTAACATGGCTGCCTACTTTTAAATTAGGAGCAAAGCGACTCATATGTCCATATAGTGTGCTGTAAGTTTTACCATGTTGGATAACAATGGCATTACCATAGCCACCTTTCCAACCACGCTCAACAATACGACCATCGCCAGAAGCCCTAATCGCTGTTCCTGTTGGTGCTGCGTAATCTACACCTTTATGAGCACGAATTTTATTTAATACAGGATGGTATCGTCCCATGGTAAATTTAGAACTAATACGGGTAAAATCAACTGGGGTACGAATAAAAGCTCGACGCATACTGGTGGCATCAGCACGATAATAAGCAGCAATACCTTTTTTGTTGGTATAACGGATAGCTGTATATTCTTTGCCACGATTAATAAAGCGTGCAGCCAGTAAATTACCTGTGCCAACCATTTTGCCATTGACTAGTTTTTGTTCGAAAATAGCTTCAAATTCATCACCTTGGCGAAGGTCTAATGCAAAGTCAATATCATAGCCAAAAGCATTGGCAATTTCTAAAATCATACTATGGGGAACATCAGCTTTATCAGCTGCTGCAAATAGTGAACTAGTAATTATTCCATACGCATAAACTTGCTTATAAGTAGGTTCAATTGCATTGTGGTCAAATACATAACCATCATCTTGTTTAGTAAGACTATAAGTATTTAACAGGTTAGGCTTAGTCACTAAAGAAAGTAAATCACCTGCTTCATTTAGTGTAAATTCAAAAGATTGACCAATATTTAAACGAGTAAAGTATTTTTTAGCATCAGCGTTACTTTCTATCGCTTTATACATAGTATTTACTGATAATCCTGCTTTATTAAATAAAGTAGAGAGGGAGTCACCTTTTTCTACTTTAAACACTAATACCGTATTGCGTTCAGGAAGTACAATTAAAGGACCATCGCCAACTATCATATTAGATTGGGCAACATCTGCTGTTGGTATATCGTTTAATTGAGCTGGTAATAAAGGGATAGTAGGTGGTGTTTGTAAACTTCTAGCAAAAATATCAGCAATTACCTCTGGAACAACAATAGGAGGTGAAGGTATTGTAGACTCAGATGCAATAGGTGTATTGGTAATCTCTGTATCTTGAGGCTTTTCAGATGAAGGATAGAACAGAATACCCAATCCCAATAGAATAGCTATTACAATTAATATAATTAATGAGTTAAACGAGCGTTTTCTTGTCGATGTATTCTGTATCATGGCTTAAAAGAGTTAACTACCAAATAACTAGATAAATTAGTGATGTAAAATATAAGTAAAACTGAATTTGCGCAACTGTAAATTACAAAAAAATACCAATTAAAATGTAACAGAAAACTTTATTTTACAGTATAGTTATCTATTGTCATTTGATAAATGACATCGATTAGTTAATTGGTTAAATATTAATTTAGAGAAGGAAACGATGAAATCTATTGAAGAACAGCTAGCATTAATCAAGCGAGGCACAGAAGAAATCCTAGTTGAAGATGAGTTAGTTGAGAAGTTAAAACAAGGTAAAATATTGCGGGTTAAGGCGGGCTTTGATCCTACCGCACCAGATCTTCATTTAGGTCATACTGTACTTATTAATAAATTACGTCATTTTCAGACCTTAGGTCATAAAGTTATCTTTTTAATTGGTGACTTTACAGGTATGATCGGTGATCCTAGTGGTAAAAATACTACACGCCCACCATTGACCAGAGAACAAGTTTTAGCAAATGCTGAGACTTATAAAGAGCAAGTATTCAAAATTTTAGATCCAGCATTAACCGAAGTAGCCTTTAACTCTACTTGGATGGATCAAATGAAACCTGCTGACTTTATCCGTTTAGCCTCTCAATATACTGTTGCACGCATGCTTGAGCGTGATGACTTTGAAAATCGATATAAAAGCCAACAACCAATCGCTATTCATGAATTCTTATATCCACTGATCCAAGGTTATGACTCTGTAGCATTAGAGTGTGATGTTGAGATGGGTGGTACTGATCAACGTTTTAATTTATTAATGGGACGTGAATTATTACGTTCTTATGGTAAATCACCACAATGTACTATTACTGTGCCTTTATTAGAAGGTTTAGACGGCGTTAAAAAGATGTCTAAATCGTTAGGTAACTATGTGGGTATTGATGAGCCACCAGGGGTAATGTACAACAAATTAGTCTCAATGCCAGATACATTAATTTGGCGTTATTTTGAATTGTTAAGTTTCCGTGACTTAGAGGAAATTGAACAATTTAAGAAAGATGTAGAAAATGGTGCTAATCCTCGTGATATTAAAATTAAATTAGCTGAAGAGTTAATTGCTCGTTTCCATGGTGAGGAAGCTGCTGCTAATGCTCATAAGTCAGCAGGGAATCGTCTAAAGGATGGTGAGTTACCAGAAGACTTACCAGAAATTACGTTAAAAGCAACAGCAGATTTACCTGTTGCAGCAGTACTTAATCAAGCTAAGTTAGTTAAAAATTCTGCAGCTGCTAGAGATTTATTACAAGCAGGCAGTGTACGCATAGACGGTGATGTAGTCGATGCTAGTTTCACTTTTAAAATAGGTGCAGAACATGTTTGCCAAGCAGGTAAGAAAAACTTTGCGCGTATTAAGTTAGAACAAGAGTAATTTATTAATGCTAGTAAGTGTCTTTAAAGGTACTTGCTAGCATTTTATATTGAGTCTTCCTGAACAATAATATGAATAATAGGCACACAGAAAGATAACATGTTAGAATAATGGCTTACGATGAATGGATACTATTCTTTGCTATTAGGTTAAATCATAATCAGCCTAATTAAATTACATCTGTCATGTTAAACAATCAATTTAAGTTAATTAGATATTTATTGAAAACCAATCAATAAATAGTTGAGAGTATTTACGTTAATGGATTCACAGTTACAACAACAGTTACATGATTTAATTGTTGAAACAATTACCGAAAGTTTTCAGTATATTAAAGGACTAATTTGTGATGAGCGCTTATACGGTTTTGCGTTACATTTAAATAAGGATGGTAGATCTTTTTATTGTGCGGCAAATACCTTAGATGGCGTGACTAAAAAGTTTACTGTTAAATTAAGAAGTATTGAGGATGTAACAGATTACCTATGGTTTTCCAGTGAGTGGGATTACACAGATCTTGCTTTAAAGGAATACAGGGAAAAATTAAATAATGTTGTTAAGCAAAGTAATCTAGCTAGACCTATTGCCAATATATGGCATGACGAATATTTTAAAGTCATTATGGAAGCTTTACAGACATGTAATAACCAAGGTTTATTTGGCATTGGTATTCTTCGTGAAAAAATGGCTGTTTTTATTGATTCTGAAGACAGTAACATGTTTGATTTGGCAGAAAGAACGTCTAAATTATTAAATCCTCCCTATGTTCATGATGCTTTTTTAAGGCGTTTTGAACCACATGATCCACAAGGTTTAACTTATCGATTAATTGGCGAGTTGGTGGCTGACTACTAATACTTCAATAGTATTAAGGTCAGGATAATGCCATTTTACATTGATATCCCAAAACACAGTGCCATATTCTCTAGTCGGTTCTGGTTGCTGATAAGCGGGTCTTGGGTCTTGGCTAAGGGATTGTGTTATTAATGCCTGTAACGGTTTTTGCAGACGCTCCTCGTGTTCTATTGCCTGTGCTAAAGCTTGCTCTGACCATATTACGGTAATGGGCAAAGGTGGAGTAGGTGCTATAGTATTGGTCGCTTCTGTAACAATGTCTGCATAGGGTATATAGGGTTTGATATCTATAATAGGCGTGCCATCCACTAAATCAATACCAGATACATAAAGCTGGTTATCAATTATTTGTTCTAATTTAACCACAGATTGTCCAATATTATTTGGTCGGTAAGTGGAACGAGTAGCAAAAACACCGAGTGATTTATTACCACCTAAACGAGGTGGACGTACTTTTAAACGTGGTTTTTGTTCGATTGTTTGATGAAAAATAAATAACAACCAAAGATGACTTACTTGTTCTAAGCCTACTAATGCCTCACTTTGATTATAGGGAGGAAGTAATTTAATAATGCCTGTTGCTGCTGGCGCTAATAAAGGCTGACGAGGAATAGCAAATTTTTCTTTAAAACAAGAATGTATATAGCCAATAGGTTCTAGCTGGTACATGCTATTCCTCTGTTAATCAAATTATCTCGGCCCACAGATCATATTCATCAGCATCAGTAATACGAACTTTAACAATATCACCTGCTTGTAATTGGTCAGTATCAATATAAACAAGGCCATCAATATCTGGTGCATCAGCTACTGAGCGAGCTACCGTACCTTGCTCATCTATTTCATCTACAATAACCAACATTTCTTGGCCAATACGTTGTTGCAAACGAGCAGCCGAAATAGCTTGTTGATGAGCCATGAAACGCTCCCAACGTTCTTGCTTAACTTCTTCTGGTACATGATCTGCTAACTCATTGGCTGGTGCCCCATCAACCGCTGAATATTGGAAGCAGCCTACGCGATCTAATTGTGCCTCAGTTAACCAATCCAATAAGTATTGGAAATCCTCTTCTGTCTCACCAGGGAAACCAACAATAAAAGTAGAACGGATGATTAATTCAGGGCATTGTTCACGCCACTTTTTAATACGAGCTAAGGTTTTATCTTCGAAAGCAGGGCGTTTCATTGCTTTTAGAACTTTAGGGCTGGCATGTTGGAAAGGGATATCCAAATAAGGCAATATTTTGCCTGCTACCATTAATGGAATAACATCATCTACATTAGGGTATGGATAGACATAGTGTAATCTTACCCATGCACCAAGTTGGCTTAATGCCTCACAGAGATCTACCATTTTGGTTTTAACAGGTTGACCATTCCAGAAAGCAGTTTTGTACTTTAAGTCCACGCCATAAGCACTGGTATCTTGAGATATAACCAGTAGTTCTTTTACACCTGCTTTGACAAGCCGTTCAGCTTCTTCAAGCACTTCATTGACAGGACGACTAACTAATTTACCGCGTAGATCTGGAATAATACAGAAACTACAAGTATGGTTACAGCCTTCCGATATTTTTAAATAAGCATAATGGCGAGGTGTTAATTTAACACCCTGTGGTGGTACCAAATCAATATGAGGATTGTGGTCTTTGTTAGGTGGCACTACTTCATGCACTGCTTGTACCACTTGTTCATATTGTTGAGGGCCTGTTACTGCTAATACACTAGGATGAACATCACGAATGGCTTCTTCTGTTACTCCCATGCAGCCTGTCACGATAACACGACCATTTTCTGCTAATGCTTCACCAATAGCATCTAGTGATTCAGCTTTAGCACTATCAATAAAACCACAGGTATTAACGACAACAACATCAGCTTCATCATAGGAGGGTACAATTTGATAACCTTCCATACGCAACTGGGTCAAAATACGCTCTGAGTCAACTGTGGCTTTAGGACACCCTAGGCTTACAAAGCCTACTTTAGGGGTGGAAGAATGGGACATGCAAACCTCAACAGGAAAAATACTTAATATAATCGGCGAATTTTAATAGGGATAAGGTAGAAAAACTAGTGAATATTAGTTGATTTTCAGTAATTACTCAGTAAAGAATGCAGTAAAAATACCAACATTATTGTCCTAGTAATCAAATATTCAGCAAATATATTACTATTCTTTGTAACAAACGTTGCTGAATCATTTAGAATATGCCGAAATTTTTTTAGTTAAGAGGTTTTATTATGCAATATCTACCAGGGCAGCGTTGGATTAGTGACAGCGAGGCTGAGCTTGGGT
>JBEBWU010000045.1:0-9045 GCA_040391985.1 Entomomonas sp.
GACCTCAAGTCCATTATTAGTCAAACTCAAAAAAGATAAACAAGAAAAAGCCAAGATAATTAAACCCTCTCAAGAAGGTAAATTACAGTTAGTCAATGGTACTGAACCACAAGAAGTTTCTTTAAACGATATTAAGCAAATAATTAAACCTAAAAAGCTTGGTGTAGAAATTGATGACCTTATTTGGTCTGGTAAAATTAATATAGCACTTGATAGCAAAAAAGCGGAGAAAGATACCACAACCTTTGATATTGATTTCCAAACAAAACTAGAACATAGCGATTGGCGCCATATTTTGAATGGTGAATATAACCGTAAAAGTAGTGATGGCAATGTATCCACCAATAATTATTCATTAGATTACACACTCGACCACTTTCTTACTAAACAGTGGTTCTGGCAAACGAACACAGCTTTTAAACTTGACCATGTGGAAGATCTACGTAAGCAATATACAATTGGTACAGGTCCTGGTTACCAGTTCTGGGATGATAGCTTAGGTGCCTTCTCAATGTCATCATTGATTAATATGTCACGCTATGAATACCAAGATACTACCAGCAAGAACTTTGGTTCTTATGGTATTCGTTGGGATTATAATCGCTACTTATTAGGTAAGAATTTTGAATTATTTACCACAGGCAACGCCACCCGTCCCTTTAATACTAGCGTTGCTAAATATACCTTAGACACAGATGTAGGAATACGTTATAAACTTACTGACTGGGCATCCTTAAACTTCAAAGTTAATCGCAATATTGTTAATGGTGCTAGTGATGCAAGTATCAATGAAACCCGCTATATTTTCGGTTTTGGTATTAACTGGTAACGCTATAGGTTGAGGAGTTTCCCCAACCTAATTAAAGCAATATATTAGTTCAGTTGCTTTACCATATTAGCCACTATATCTGCTGAGTTTCTAGCGGCCACTTGTAAGAAACTAAAGAAGTCTATTTTATTATCTGGTTGATCCACCGCATCAGAAATAGCCCTAATCACTACAAAGGGGCAACCATATAAATAACAAGTATGACCCACTGCAGCTGCCTCCATATCTGCTGCTATCATTTCTGGAAAACGGTTACGTACTAACTCCACAACAATTTTATCTGACATAAAACAGTCGCCTGTACAGATTAAACCCGTCATTGATTTATGACTAGTATTTTGTTGCACCACTTGCTGAGCTATTTCAACAAGCTGTTTATTAGCCTCAAAAGCTGCTGGCATATTAGGGATTTGCCCATACTCACAACCCACAAGAGTAACGTCTACATCGTGATAACGTACTTCAGAAGAAATAACCACATCACCCACTGATAATTTGGGATCAAAACCACCTGCTGAACCAATATTAATAACAAATTTAGGTGAGAAATGTTCCAATACATAAGCAGTTGATACAGCAGCACCTACTTTACCAATACCTGATTGAAATACCACTACCTCTTTATCTGCCAGTTTACCTAAATAATAAACACTGCTTAATTTTTCATATAAAGCTGGTTCTGTTAAATAAGCAACTAAGGCCTCTACTTCTTCTGCCATAGCACCAATAATGGCAATATCTACTGGTTTTTTATCAGACATTTCTCTACCTATTCAATGATTAAATACCTTGTGGTAACTCTTCACCACCTAATGCTTCTAAAAGCGCTGGTACAAACTCAGCAAAAGTTAACATCATTAATATAAAGGTTGCATCAAACTGACTAGCGGCATCATCACCACCTTCTTTATCAGCTTCCTCTAATAACAAATCTTCAAACTTAATGCGCTTAATAGCAAACTTATCATCCAAGATAAAGGATAATTTATCTTGCCATGCTAATGCTAATTGCGTCACCATCTTTCCTGATTTTAAGTGAATTTGAATCTCTTCACTGGTTAAGTCTTGACGTTTACAACGAATAATTCCACCATCTTCGTGGGGATCACGCAATTCACAATCTTCCAGCACTTGGAAACCTTGTGCTGATTTTTGTGTTTTAACCCAATCTGTTAAGGTAGCACTAGGAGCAACTTTTACAGTAACAGGTCTAACAGGTAAAGAACCTAACGCCTCACGCAAAGTAGATAGTAACTCTTCTGCTTTACTGGTACTGGTGCTGTCTACCAAAATTAATCCTAACTTAGGCGCAATAGCTGCATAAATTACTTTTTTACGACTAAAAGCTCGAGGTAATAAATCTTGTACTATTTCATCTTTTAATTGGTCTTTTTCCTTTTTATAAACCCTACGAGCATCTCTTGCTTCTATCTCATCTACCTTTTCTTGCAAGGCTTCTTTAATAACACTGGCAGGCAAAATACGTTCTTCTTTACGTGCTGCTATCAAATAAAAATCTTGGTTTACATGGGTTAAAGGCACATCTTCACCTTTACCAAAAGGCGCAATAAAACCGAAAGTCGATAATTCTTGAAAAGTACAAGGCTTAGCCAACTTAGTTTGTAACGCTTTAGTGAACTCTTCTTCAGTTAACGGAATTTGCTGTGTTAAACGATATACTAATAAATTACGAAACCACATAAATAACAACTCTTTTTCAATGTATCAAAACAAACAGGCTAGTCAAGAAACTAGCCTGCCTAACAATTATCAATAATAATTAATCTTTCTTACTCATTACTGCAGATTTAGCCATAGCGGCCTTAGTTCCATCAATCACTGCTGATCTAAAACCTTTTCTTTCTAATTCACAGACAGCCTCAATAGTAGTACCGCCAGGTGAACAAATCATATCTTTTAAAGGACCTGGACTGATACCTGTTTCCAATACCATTTTAGCAGAGCCTAACACTGACTGGGCAGCAAAGGTATAAGCCTGTTCACGAGGCATTCCACCCTGCACAGCTGCATCTGCTAATGCTTCAATAAACATAAAGACATAAGCAGGTGAAGAACCGCTTACTCCTACTACAGCATGAATTAAATCTTCTGCTACAACCTCAGCTTTACCAAAGCTATTAAAAATCTCTTTAACTAACAACAAATCATCTTCTGTTACCAACTTATTAGATGTTATAGAACTCATGCCCTCACCTACCAACGAAGGTAAATTAGGCATTATTCTCACTAACTTTTGTTTAGAACCAACTGCCTTTTCTAAACTTGCTAAAGTAACACCTGCCGCTACTGAAATAATGATTGCATCTTTCTTAAGAAAAGGAGCCGCCTCAGCTAATACCTCAGCTACAACTTTAGGCTTTACTGCAACCACTACAATATCGCAGACTTTGGTAAGTTCCTCAATACTACTAGCCGCATTAATGGCAAATTTATCAACCAATTCTTGTGTTCTTTTCGGATGATGATTAATTGCATAAATATGATCAGCAGCTAATACTTTACTCTGTACCAACCCACCAATAATGGCACCACCCATATTACCAGCGCCAATAAAACCAATCTTTTTATTCATGCTCTATCTCCAATACACCTTATTCAACCCACTATTTTAAACTAACTATACCACAAACAGTAATTATCCTTTCGCCTGTAATAAATAGAATATTTAGCAGAATATGTATTTAAACTTAGCTATAACAAACCAAACTTTATTTTACTGAAAAAGAAAAGGGCTATTCAAATAGCCCTTTTAATTTATAAAGAACAATTAGAGAGGAACACCCAGTCTATTAGCTACCTCAATATATCCCTCTACCACACCACCTAAACCTTGACGGAAACGATCTTTATCTAATTTTTTAAGTGTCTCTTTATCCCATAATCTAGCGCCATCTGGGCTAAACTCATCACCCAAAACGATTTCGCCATGGAATAAACCAAACTCTAATTTAAAATCAACAAGTAATAAGCCTGCTTTATCAAATAATTTAGTTAATACTTCATTTACCTGATAAGTTAATTCACGCATACGAGCTAACTGTTCAGCTTTAGCCCAGCCAAAAGTAATAGCTACACTTTCGTTAATAATAGGGTCATGCAACTTATCATTCTTTAAAAATAATTCAAACACAGGAGGCTTAAGAGCAATACCCTCTTCCACGCCTAAGCGACGCACTAAACTACCTGCTGCATAGTTACGAATTACACACTCTACTGGAATCATCTGTAATTTTTTTACTACTGATTCATTAGTTGATAACAGTGTATCAAACTGTGTAGGAATCCCAGCTTCCTCTAACTTTTGCATGATAAAAGCATTAAAACGGTTATTTACTTCCCCTTTACGCTCTAACTGCTCAATCTTTTCCCCATCCATCATTGAAGTATCATTACGAAAATAAAGAATCAAACGATCCTCATCACTTGTTGCAAATACTGACTTTGCTTTACCACGGTAAAGTTCTTCACGCTTTTCCATCTATTTTCACTCTTTATTAAGGCTAATTTATATGCTTAATTCATATTATCTTTAAGTTGCTTAAGTATTGCTTCAGCTTTATCAGCAGCTGCTGGACTACTGTCCTTAGCATTCTGAACGCTGACATTAATGGCATTATCCACCTTATCTACTTTAATAATATAACGCTCAGCCCTCGCATCTCGCTTAGTCTGCGAATCACCACCAAATAATCGACTAAAGAAGCCCACATCAGAGCTACCATCAGCTTTCTCAGCCAAATTAACATAATAAGCGCCCATACTACGGTCCATATCATCAATCTTAATATTAGCTGTAGTAATAGCACGTTCTACTCGCGACCAAACTAAATCAAAATCACCATTCATAACCAACACAGGCATATTTTGCGCATCTCTAGATAAAACAGCAGTTGTAGAAGCTACAGGTGTAGACTCCACTTGACTATCTGTTAATAAAGACACTGTAGTATCCATAGCTTGAGTGTTAGACATATTAGCCATTAACTCATCTAATAATACTGACTCCACCGAAGCATTTTGTGATTTTGCAGGCCAAGCTGCATCTGCTGTACTATCTTCAGCACGAACCATAACCAATGTATAAACTTCACTGGTATTAGAGCTTACTCCAGGTTCAATTCTTACTCTTACCTTAAACTCTTCTTTAGCCAATGATGGATCTACAGCTAATAGACGATTAGATAACATACTTGTTAATGCGCTAGGTTTTACCCAATTGGTAGTAAACTCACCTGTGGTTGGTCGAGTAACATCAATATGAAATCCTGCTTGTTGGAAATATTGAAAAGCTTGTCCATACACTTGCATGGTTGGTTGTTGTGCAATAAACCATTGCACACCTTGACTGCTTTGCAAACTAAACGCCCTACTCTCATTAACCACCTGTAAAGGTACAGGACGAGGTACTTCAAAGTCTTTACCTGCTGTTGAATTAGGAATATTAGCAGGAATAGGATAAAGGGGATCTAATGGTTTAGTATTTTGTTGTAAATCAGCAGGAACTGTAATTAAAGGTGCCTGTTTAGCATCTAAATAGTCATTAGAACGGTCTTTAAAATAACCTTTTTCACCCCATAACCAACCACAACCACTCGTTGTTGAAATAACTACTGCGATTACTGATAATTTAGCCAATTGTCTCATGGCTTTAAACTCCTTAAACATTTCCTCGGCGTTATAGCTGAGACGTTGACGCTAATTGCGCTATTCATCATAACAATGGCTAAATAATATTTATTCAAGAATGCCTGCTTGGCGCATTGCGTGACGTACTTGCTCATGGTAACGCTCACTAAGCACAGTCAATGGCAAACGGATACCTTCAGGAATTAGTCCCATTTCATGCAATGCCCATTTTACAGGAATTGGATTTGCTTCCACAAAAAGTGCTTTATTCAACTCAGCTAATGATGCGTCAATTTCTTGTGCTTTTACAATATCACCAGCTAACGCTGCAATACAAAGCTCACTCATTGCACGTGGTGCCACATTAGCAGTAACAGAAATATTACCCTTACCACCAGCAACAATTAAATCAAGAGCAATAGCATCATCACCAGAATAAACAGCAAAATCTTTACTTACTTGTTTTAAAAGAGCACGGCCACGCTCAATATCCCCAGTAGCATCTTTAATACCTACAATATTAGGTATTTGAGAAAGACGTACAACTGTTTCTGCTTGCATATCACATACAGTACGGCCAGGTACATTATAAAGAATTTGAGGAATATCCACTGCTTCTGCAATGGCTTTGAAATGCTGATAAAGTCCTTCTTGAGTAGGTTTATTATAGTAAGGAACCACTAATAGGCAAGCATCAGCGCCAACCTCTTTAGCTGCTTTAGTCCAAGCAATAGCTTCACGAGTTGAGTTAGCACCAGTCCCAGCAATCACTGGAATACGACCATTCACTCGCTTCACAATACGACGAATAACCTCTAAATGCTCAGAATCAAACTCTAAAGTTGGTGATTCACCTGAAGTTCCTACTGCAACAATCGCATGAGTACCTTCTTCTAAATGGAAATCGACTAAACGATTGAGACAATCCCAATCAATATTACCTGTACGATCCATAGGGGTAACGAGCGCAACAATACTACCTGTGATCATTTGACGGTTCCTAAAAACTTATTTGAAAAGAATTATACTACTGTCTATCCAGTATTTTGTACACAATTAATAATTGCTATTTTACGATATAACATGTCAATTGACCATGCTCACTACAACATTATGGTTTCTTAAATAATAGTTTTTATATCTAGAGGAATTTACAAATTATAAACTTTAGTATTATTTTCTAGTTTTTTAAAAACAATTATTATTTCCCTCGATTATGTAAATTTCTGTAATGAAATTTTGCACAAATCAATTAAACAAACAAACTAAATTTAATTATTTCATTATATAATAATAGACTGGCTAAATATCAAGCAAAGCCAGCAAATTGGGAGCTGTACTTTGTACAGTCTATTTATTATAAGGGTTCTCAAATCATAAGGAAGATGTATATGCTACGTGGCAAAGTTAAATGGTTCAATAACACCAAAGGTTATGGTTTCATTTCATCAGAGACACACAGCGAGGATTTATTTGTACACTATTCATCCATACAAATAGATGGGTATAAAACGCTTAAAGCAGGTCAAAACGTTCTTTTCGAAATAGAGCAAGGGAATAAAGGATTACATGCTAAAAATATAGTTCTTGAACAAGCCCAATTAACACCTGACTCCTTTAATAATCAATAAACCTCAGGGTATGGACTAACCATGTCCATACCTAAAAAACTGCTTTTAATAACGCTTATTGTAATAGCATTATTACTCACTAACATAGCTAACTATCATAAATTTTGTTAAAGTGCTTGACTGTCACTGCTATCAGATTGGTTTATTATGCTTGAATATTATTTAAAGCGTTGGCAACTTTCTATTAATGGAGAAACGATTAATACCCCCTCTAGTCAAATAGTACCTGTTATTCAAACAAATGGTTATGAAGCTATACTCAAACTAGCCTCATGCGAAGAGGAAAAAGTAGGGCACCTTGTTATGTGTTGGTGGGAAGGAGAAGGCGCAGCTAAAGTATTAGCTCATCATGATACAGCCCTACTCATGGAAAAAGCACGTGACCAACAATCTTTACTCACTATGGCACTCAATAACCAAGCAGATCAAGCAACAGCCATTATGTGTAATGCCATAAAACAACTACATACTCCTCGTTTAAAACAACCACCTACTGAGCTAATTTCACTACAACAACACTTTTTATCTTTAGCAAAGATCGCCCAAACATCACCTAATATTTTTGCTTTTTGCAAAAAAACTGCTGATGAATTACTGGCCACAGAACAAGATGTTGTTGTGTTACATGGTGATATTCATCATCGTAATATTCTGGATTTCGAGCGTGGTTGGCTAGCCATTGATCCTAAACGGGTAATCGGTGAAAGAGGCTTTGACTATGCTCATTTACTTTGTAACCCTGACCTAAGCATTGCCAATAACCCCGTATATTTTGCTCAACAATTAAACAATATTATTGATTTATCAGGCATTGAACGAACTAGAATAATAAAATGGATCATTGCCTTTGCTGGTTTATCAGCGGCTTGGTTTATCGAAGATAATCAAATACCAGAAGCTAAATTTGTAATAAGTATAGCTAAACTCGCTATGCAACAACTTAATCCTGAACTTATTAAAAACCTAGATGACTTTTAGAATGATTAGCTACTAAGCTAATAATGTTAAACGATGTCTACAATCCCACCGACATCTTTTAATGCATTAGGTATTAATTCACAAGCTTGAATATATTGAATGGGAATATCTAAACTTGATTGAATATTGAATTCAGCAATTGATTTAAAACCAAAACGTTGGTAGTAAGCAGGATCACCTACTAAAAACACAACCGTATAGCCTAACTCCTTAGCTCTTTTAAAACCTTGTTTTACTAATAAACTACCTACACCTTGATTCCTATACTCTAACACCACTGATAATGGTGCTAACAAAAGACTATTAACCGACTTTTTAGCTTCCCTAATAACTGTTTTGGTTAACATCATATGACCAACCAACTGCCCTTTATCCTCTGCAACCAGTGCTAACTGTGGAAGATAATTAGCTCCCGCTCGCAAATGGTTAACAAACTCTTGTTCATTACCATCTGCTACCTTAGCTGTTTTAAAGGCTTCCTCAACTAAATCATAAATTGCAGAAAATTCTTGATTGGCTTCTGGTCTAACTAACATACCATTATTTAAATTTAACAGAGTGAACTAAAGTTCTGGGATCTTCTAAATATTGACAAGTTGTTCTAATCACTGTTTTTGCTTTACTTTCAGAATATTGCCATAAGAAAGTACCCATTAAGTAAGCAAGCGCAGCTTCATTCCAACTATTATAAGCAGCCTGTACTTGTTTCTTAATAGCGCCAGCATATTTAACAAACTCTGTACGGTCAATAAAATGAATCTGCGTAGCACAACGCGCTAAATTAACTAAACAGACTGCATCCCAAGCAACTAAATCGTTTATCTGATGATAGTCACCCACACTGTCTAATTTTTTACGCCATTCATTAGTATTTTTTAGTAAAGCAAATAACTCTTCACTTTTTTTATTACCTGGTTTAGCTAGTCGGTATAACTCTAAATCTTCCCTTGCTACTTTAAG
>JBEBWU010000046.1:0-9008 GCA_040391985.1 Entomomonas sp.
AATGGGAGGGGATTTTGGCCCCTCCTGTACAGTTCCTGCCTGTCTCTCTTATTTCGAGCAAACTCCCTCTTTTAAACTTATTCTTGTTTGTGAATCCACTGTTATTGTACCCTTGTTACCTCCATCCTCTCATTCTGTTCATTCACAATTAGAGATTGTTGATGCAACAGAAGTTGTAGCTATGGATGATCCTGTTACTGTTGCTTTAAGATCAAAACCTAACTCATCTATGCGGGTTAGTTTAGAACTAGTGCGTGATGGTAAAGCAAATGCATGTGTTAGTGCAGGTAATACAGGGGCATTAATGGCATTAGCACGGTTTACGTTAAAGACAATACCTGGCATTGATCGGCCTGCTATGATGTGTTGTTTGCCTACACAAGCAAATAAAGGATGTTATTTGTTAGACTTAGGCGCGAATGTTGATTGTAGTGCAGAACAATTATTTCAATTTGCAGTGATGGGCTCTGTGGCCGCTGAAGTGTTAGGTGTTGAACAACCTAAAGTTGCCTTATTAAATATAGGTATTGAAAATATCAAAGGTAATCAGCAAGTAAAACAAGCTACCCAATTATTGGAATCACAAAACAAGTTAAATTATATTGGTTTTGTGGAAGGTGATGGTGTTTACCGTGGTGATGCAGATGTTGTGGTATGTGATGGCTTTGTAGGTAATGTGCTGTTAAAGTCAAGTGAAGGTGTACTGAAGTTACTAGCAAATCGTTTAGATAATCGCTTTAAAACCAGTTGGTTAGGTAGGTTAAAGGGACTTATTATGTTTTTACCCATGCTAAGGGGATTACGTAAAGATTTTTCTCCTGAACGCTATAATGGAGCTAGTTTTCTTGGTTTGCAGGGTGTTGTAATTAAAAGCCATGGTGCAGCTGATAGTGCCGCTTTTCAAACAGCATTACATCATGCCTATATGGAAGTAAATGAGGATTTACAAGCACGTTTATCCCAGCAAATTGGTCTTTTACTAAAAGATGTATTGTTGCAACCACATTAATAAAAATTGATGTTCTATTGATGATGGTTCTTATAAAGCATTTTGCTTTTTACAGTATAATGAGTTATATAAGTAATAGTATTGAGTTAATGTAATAGCAAGTTATTGTGATTAATTAACTTAATGTGAGTAAGTAGTACACAAGTGAAAATAAATAATTCTAGATATTAGAAAATGGGCTTTGGTTACATTTGAGATTAAACTATGCAAATTAACAAGTTAAAGTATGGTATGTTAAAGTGTTTGTTAGTAGGATTATTGACAGTGAGTACTACAGCATTTGCACTTGACTTAAATGCCAAATATAAAGAAATTAATTTCTTAACTGTAGAAACTCCTACTTGTGGTGATGAAGTAGAAAATATTCCTCCATTACCAAAGGATGCTCGAGCAGATTTTTACTATCAAGTGGCGATGAAAATTCTTGGCCAAAATGATACTGATCATTATAAACAAATGTTTATTTTGGCAAATAAGTCTGCAGAAATGGGACATTGGCAAGCTAAATTACTAATGGCTAGTTTATATCTAAAAAACTCAAAAAGTTATTACACAGAGTATGATCCTAAAAAAGCTAGAACTTACGTAGATGAGTTGCTCCAAGAAAATGTTCCAGCTGCCTTTTATGCAATGGGACAATATAAGTTAAATGGTATGCCTGAGTTTAGAAATGCAACTATTCCCGCATCTGTTTATTTATTTGAAGCAGCAAAATTGGGTAATCCTGATGCACTTTCTGATATGTATGATATTTTTGTTAGTGTTGGTCGTGCGAAAGATGGTAAAACATTGTTGGATTGTGCTGTAAAACAAAAGCAGGGAACAGTTGTAGCATTATTGAAAATGGCTAATGTACTAGAAGGTGATGCTTCTACAGAAGCAGAGTTAATAGATTCTTTTAAGTATCTATACCAAGCCACCAAGGCTGGCAATTATAATGCTATAGATAGTTTCGCTAATAAAGAGAACTATTATAAGCAACAATATGGTAAAACATTTTTTGGAAAAGAGTTTTTAGACCGCATGACTGTGCTTCAAAATGCCAAAAACTCTGTTTATATACATCGTGATGCTGTTCGTAAAGAACAAGGAAGAAATGAAGAGGTAAGAGGTAATGCAAATTTAACCTTTCCTAACTTAGAGAGAGTTGTGCCTTTTCCTCCAGCTCAATTACCTGACTGGAATAATGATATTAGAGTTGCATTATCAGCAGATGGTTTAAAGCTTTATGATACAGATTTTGATTACGACCAATTAGCTAAAGAGGCAGCAGCTATTAAAATAGAGAAACCAGAGTCTGATAGTGTTGAACAGAAAAAATAAATTGATAGTAAAAAATTATTTATAGATTAAGGTGTTAAAGTCTATAGTTAGCTAAGAAGTAAAGAACAAGTAATTAAAATTTGTTTTTATAGTAGTCATCTTATTGTAAGATACAAAAAATTTATTACGAAAATTATTAATTAAATTAATCGGGATAGTTATTTATGTCTGTTGTTTCTGCGTTTGTTTTTCCTGGACAAGGTTCACAAGCAATTGGAATGTTAGCTGATATTGCAAAAGAACATACAATTATTCAAGATACTTTTAAAGAAGCTTCTGATGCTTTAGGTTATGATCTTTGGCAGTTAGTACAAGAGGGGCCTAAAGATCAATTAGATCAGACAGATAAAACTCAACCTGCGATTTTGACAGCCTCTGTTGCCTTATGGAAATTATGGCGTAAACAATCAAATATAGTTCCTTCTTTTGTGGCTGGTCATAGTTTAGGTGAGTACTCGGCATTAGTTGCAGCTGAAAGCTTACCTTTTGTAGAGGCTGTAAAACTAGTTGAATTGCGTGGTCAGCTAATGCAAAAAGCTGTGCCAGCAGGACAAGGTGCTATGGCCGCAATATTAGGCTTAACTGATGATGATGTAAAAGCAGCATGTGTTGAAGCAGCACAAGGTCAAGTGGTTAGTGCAGTTAATTTTAATGCACCAGGCCAAGTAGTTATTGCAGGTAATACAGAAGCAGTAAATAGAGCTATTGAAGCATGTAAGGCTAAAGGAGCTAAGAGAGCTTTACCATTACCAGTTAGCGTGCCTTCACATTGCGATTTAATGCGCCCTGCAGCAGAAGAATTTACAGCAGCATTAACAGCTGCTTCTTGGAAAAACCCTAATATTGCTATCGTACAGAATGTAACTGCAGATGTAAGCCGTGACTTACAAACACTTAAAGAAAATCTTTTAGCACAACTTTATAGCCCAGTGCGTTGGGTAGAGTCTGTTCAAGTTCTAGCTAAGCTAGGTGTAACAGCGTTAGTAGAGTGTGGGCCAGGTAAAGTGCTCAGTGGTTTAAATAAACGTTGTGTTAAAGAATTAGATACTTATGCATTAGAAACAACAGATGTGTTTAATGCTACTTTAATTGCTTTACAATCATAGGAATAAATAGATGAGTTTATCAGGTAAAACTGTCTTAGTAACAGGTGCTAGCCGTGGTATTGGTCAAGCGATTGCATTGGAGTTAGGAGCAAAAGGTGCAACAGTTATTGGTACTGCTACTACAGAGTCAGGTGCAGCAAAAATTACCCAATATTTAAAAGAAAACAATATTGCAGGTGTTGGTATGGCACTTAATGTGACTGATGAAAAGTCAGTAGAAGAAGTGTTGGCTAACATCACTAAAGAGTTTGGTGCACCACAAATTTTAGTTAATAATGCAGGTATTACCCGCGACAATTTAATGATGCGTATGAAAGATGAAGAGTGGTATGATGTGATAGATACTAACTTAAATAGTCTTTATCGTCTTTCAAAAGGTGTGTTAAGGGGAATGACTAAAGCCCGTTGGGGACGTATCATTAGCATTGGTTCAGTAGTAGGAGCCATGGGTAATGTTGGCCAAGCTAACTATGCAGCAGCTAAGGCTGGTTTAGAAGGTTTTACTCGTGCTTTAGCGCGTGAACTTGGTTCACGTTCAGTAACTGTTAATGCAGTAGCACCAGGTTTTATTGATACTGATATGACGCGAGAATTACCAGAAGCACAACGCGAAGCTTTATTAACCCAAATTCCGCTTGGTCGTTTAGGGCAAGCTAAAGAGATTGCTGAAACAGTAGCTTTCTTAGCCTCTGATTCAGCAGCTTATATAACAGGTGCGACCATTCCTGTGAATGGCGGCATGTATATGAGTTGATTCATATCTACCAAAATAGTGTAGATTATCGTAAAATAGTAAGATTAACTTAGGGGATTTTTCTCTAGGTGTTTTTTTGAAAGGTTTTTGAAATATTACTTGATAAAGGTAATTACCTTTCTATAAAATTAGCGAGTGGCCCAGAGCCAAATTATCCAACTTAGGAGTGAAAACAAGGTATGAGCACCATTGAAGAACGCGTCAAGAAAATTGTAGCTGAACAACTTGATGTTAAAGAAGAAGAGGTTACCAACAATGCTTCTTTCATTGAAGATCTAGGTGCAGACTCTCTTGATAATGTTGAGCTGGTAATGGCTCTGGAAGAAGAGTTTGAATTAGAGATTCCTGATGAGCAAGCTGAAAAAATTACTACTGTACAAGATGCTGTAGATTATATTTCTGCAAATATCGAAGAGTAATTTTTCGCCTTTGCTTTGAAAAAAGCCGTACATCTTTGGATGTGCGGCTTTTTGTTTTATAATGCTATTAGAATAATCAGTTGTTTCTTATAGTTGAATAATAGATTTATCGCTATATTTTCTCAAAAAAAATATGCTCTAATACTTTGTATAAATGTATTAAAGTGTTTTAATCGGTTAAAATGAATCATTTGAATAAAGAATAGTGTAATTAAGGAGAAAGCAGTGTCGCAAAGACGAGTTGTAATTACTGGCCTTGGCATAGTGTGTCCTGTAGGAAATGATGTTACTAGCAGTTGGCAAAATATCGTAGCAGGTAAAAATGGCGTAGAGATGCTTACTGATGTAGATTTTGATATTTCCAATTTTGCTACTCGTTTTGGCGCACCTGTTAAAAACTTTTCTGTAGAACCTCATTTATCTATAAAAGAAGCTAGAAAAATGGATATTTTTATTCAATATGGTGTAGTAGCAGGTATGCAAGCTATGTTGGATTCAGGTTTAGAAGTAACTGATGAAAATAGAGACCGTATTGGGGTAGTGATTGGTTCTGGTATTGGTGGTTTACCTAATATTGAGGCGAACTGTAAAGCGCTAGCAGAACAAGGCCCACGTCGTGTTTCTCCCTTTTTCGTACCAGGTGCGATTATTAATATGGCTTCTGGCCTATTATCAATTAATCTAGGTGTACATGGCCCTAACTATGCTATTGCAACAGCTTGTGCTTCTGGTACACACAGTATTGGTATGGCTGCACGTAATATTATTCATGGTGAAGCAGATGTAATGCTAGCTGGTGGTGCAGAAAAAGCTACCTGCGGTATTGGTTTAGCAGGCTTTTCTGCATGTCGTGCCTTATCTACACGTAATGATGATCCTACTCATGCTAGTCGTCCTTGGGATAAGGATAGAGACGGCTTTGTATTAGGAGATGGTGCAGGTGTTCTAGTATTAGAAGAATTAGAACATGCTAAAGCGCGCGGTGCAAAAATTTATGCAGAGTTAGTGGGGGCAGGTTTTAGCGGTGATGCCTATCATATGACAGCACCTACTACAGATGGTAAAGGTGCTGCTACTTGTATGAAGAATGCACTTAGGGATGCAAAATTAAATGCAGATCAAATTAGCTATATTAATGCTCATGGAACTTCAACGCCTGTAGGCGATTTGGCAGAAGTAAAAGCCGTTAAATCTATCTTTGGTGATGCCGCTTATAAAATTCCTGTGAGTTCTACTAAATCAATGACAGGTCACTTATTAGGAGCAGCTGGAGCTATTGAGGCAGTATTTAGTATATTAACTATTCGAGACCAAATAGTTCCTCCAACCATTAATATAGAACAACCTGGTGAAGATTGTGATTTAGATTTTGTACCTGCTAAAGCAAGATCTGTAGCAGTTGATACTGTTCTGTCTAACTCATTTGGCTTTGGCGGCACTAATGGAAGTTTAATCTTCCGCCGTTTTTCTTAAGTGGTGTAGTTAATAAATAATGCGGATATTCCTAATTGTTGTTGCTGTACTTATTCTATTAAGTGGTTCTGTGGTTGGTGTGGGGTATTGGAAATATAACAATGCCTTACAACAGCCATTGTTGATTTCTTCTGAGCAAACAATAGTAGTTCCTGTGGGTGCAACACCCAATATGATGTTTAATCAACTAGAGCAAAAGGGCTATATTAAAGATGCCTTTTTTCTTAAGTTGTATTGGCGTTTAGAAAATCAAGAAAAAGCTATTCATGCGGGTGAGTATCGTTTAACACCTGGTATGGATATACAAGCACTTATTGCCATTTGGCTAAAAGGAGATGTAATTCTTTATCGAGTTACTTTAGTGGATGGTTGGAGTTTTAAACAAGTACGCCGTGCACTGGCTAAGCAAGAGGCTTTGAAACAAACCATAGCAGCAATGACTGATGACCAAATAATGGATGCATTAGGTGAGACAGGAAAACATCCTGAAGGGCAATTTTTTGCTGATACCTATGTTTATATGCGAGGTGATACGGACCTAAGCCTGTTACGACAAGCAAACAAGCGCCTCGTAAAAGTACTTGATGAAGAATGGGAAAATAAGGCAGATGATTTACCTTATGAAAATGCTTATCAAGCGTTGATTATGGCTTCTATTATTGAAAGAGAAACAGGTGTACCTGAAGAGCGTCCACAAATTGCTGGTGTGTTTGTAAGACGTCTACAAAAAAATATGTTGTTGCAAACTGATCCAACAGTTATTTATGGAATGGGGGATAATTATAGGGGTAGAATTACGCGTGCTGACTTAAAGCGCGAAACACCTTATAATACTTATGTAATATCTGGTTTGCCGCCAACACCAATTGCTATGGTGAGTCGTAAGGCAATTCATGCAGCATTGCATCCTGCAGATGGTAAGTTCTTATATTTTGTTGCCAAAGGAGATGGTAGTCACGAATTTTCAGAGAATTTGACAGAACATCAAAGGGCTGTTCGAAAATATCAATTGAATCGTCGAGCTGATTATCGTTCTAGTCCTCCACCAAGTGAGTCTAAATAATGTCAGGAATATTTATTACTTTTGAAGGGCCTGAGGGCGCTGGAAAATCAACTAATATTTACTATCTTGCTAATCGTTTGGAGGAAGCTGGTTATCCAGTCTTAGTAACTAGAGAGCCAGGTGGTACATTACTCTCTGAAAGGGTGCGTGATTTATTAATTGATCCTAGATTTAAAGGAATGGCTGTAGATACAGAGTTACTATTGATATTTGCTGCCCGAGCTGAACATTTACAGCAAGTAATTTTACCTGCCCTTAAAGAAGGTAAAACAGTTATTTGTGATCGTTTTACTGATGCAACTTATGCCTATCAAGGTGGTGGTAGAGGTATCGACGAAAATAAAATAATATTGTTAGAACGCGTAGTACAAGGTACTTTACGACCAGACTTAACATTATTATTTGATGTGGAAGCAACAATAGGATTATCTCGAGTTATTAAATCTAGGGATGGTTTAGATAGATTTGAACAAGAAAGTTTAACTTTTTTTGAAGCAGTACGTGCAGCCTATTGGCGACGTGCAGAACAATATCCAGGTATTTTTCGAGTAATTGATGCTAGCCAAAACATAGAAAATGTACAATTACAAATTGATGCCTGTTTTATTGAGATTTGGGAACGCCTAAATGTTGAATGAGTTGCTACCATGGCAACAAGCATTGTGGCAACAAATGGTAACGAACCCTAAACCTGCTCATGCTTATTTATTACATGGTAGAAAAGGTATTGGTAAACAGCAATTTGCTGAACGTTTAGCTTATTATTGGTTATGTCTTACACCTAATAATCAACAGCCTTGTGGTCATTGTAAAAGTTGCCATTTATTAGCAACTAGTGGTGCACATCCAGATATTTTCTGGTTAATGCCAGAAGATTCTGAGTTTATTAAAGTTGATCAAGTTCGTATGTTAATCGACTTTATCAATCAAACACCTCAAATATCACCTTGTAAAGTTGTCTTAATTGAGCCTGCTGAGGCATTAAACTTAAATGCTGCTAATGCACTTTTAAAAAGCTTAGAGGAGCCAGCAGGCAATAGTCGGCTTATTTTAGTCAGCCATCAAGCAGGGCAGTTATTACCAACTATTAAAAGTCGATGTATTCAGCAGTTATGTCCTACACCTAATCAATCATCTGCTTTACAGTGGATGCAACAACAATTAACGGATATTGATTCTGAACAGTTAGAACAATTGTTAATATTAGCTGGCTCAGCACCTCTTTATGCTGTAGAACTTTATCAGCAGGGTATATTGGAGCAACGTCAGCAAGTAGTTGAAGATATAAAAAAACTACTAAAGCATCAGTTAGCAGCTAGTCAAATAGCTGAGAGTTGGAATGATATTCCATTATTGTTATTATTTAACTGGTTTTGTGATTGGTTACATTGTATTTTATGTTATCAGGCTACTAAAGATATCAATACCTTAGGAATGACTGATATGCAGAAAGTATTGAATTATCTGGCTGATAAGGCTTCGCCAGAGAAAGTTACGCAATTGCAAGAAAAGTTATTGCGAGAAAGGCAAAAAGTATTAGCTAAGGCTAATTTAAATAGAGTATTGTTGATAGAAAGTGTATTGATGGGCTGGAGTAATTTACTTACAACAAGGTAAAATAGAGTCATTAATAGAAAGAGGACGCAGTTATGGCATTAAGTATGGGTGGTAATAGCATTATAAATGTAAATATTCCTAATAAGAATATCTTATATGCTTCTTATATGCCATTTGTTACTGATGGTGGCTTATTTGTTAGAACCAATAAAAAACATAACCTAGGCGATGAAGTTTTTCTATTAATTGATTTGATTGATGAAGAAGAAAAAATTCCTGTTACAGGAAAAGTAGTATGGATTTC
>JBEBWU010000047.1:0-8949 GCA_040391985.1 Entomomonas sp.
TTGGTTAACTATGGAGTTTAATCCAAAATTGGCTGGTTAAAGTCCTGATGGCGATAAAGCGCTCAATTCTCATGTAGATTGGCTACATAATACAGGCGATGGTTTAGCAGTACTTACTAAAGATTTTGATAGAATTCGTAATGATGTGAATTCTATACCACCAGAAGCTGCGATTACATTGGGCCAAGTAAGTATGAATACCCATGTTAAACTAGCACGTAATTCTCTAGATATGGCATTTAGTCATTGTGGAGAAAATAACCTTCTTTTAAAAGATAAAAATAGTAGAAATTGTGAAGATCAAAACTTTTATGTATGGGGTGGCTATATAGGTAGTTTCGATCAAAGTGCCAGAAATTTAGGTGGCTATTCAGGTTATGATGCTAGAACTAATGGATTTATTGGTGGTGTAACACTTAAGTTTGATGAAAATTGGAGCGCAGGTGGTTATGCTGGTTATACTAAGACAGATACTAATTTCCGTGAATTAAGTGCTGATGCAGATTCTAAAGCGGGTCATTTTGGTATTTTTGGACGTTATGCTTTAGAAAATGGTTTCCATACCACATTAGATTTAGCATATTCATATCATGATAATGATATGAAAAGGTATCCAGGTGGCTTAGCTGCTAGTAAAGGTAATTTTAAACAACATATATATAGTGTTGGGTTGGAGTTAGCCTATGATATTGAACCTTGGAAAAATGGTCGCTTAACTCCTTTTGTGGCAGGCAGACAGGTATGGATGCACCAACAAGGTTTTACTGAGCATGATGGTGCAATAAATTCTAGAGTACAAAACCTTAGTACTGACTTCTTTACCACTAACATGGGTGCAAGATTAGCCCAAGACTTTGTTATAAACGATAAAACAGTAGTATCACCTAATCTCATGTTAGGTTGGAGAAGTAACTATGGTCCTAAAAAGCTACCTACCAGTGCTAGACTGTTGAGTTCTACTGGTCCAGCTACTGCACCTTTCGAAGTTAAGTCAAGAAAGCAAGAACAGAATGCTTTAATGATGGGAGTAGGGTTAAAAACAACAGGTACTCTAAAGTCTGGCAACTCATGGGCAGTTAATGTTTCCTATAATAGGGAAGAATATGCACACGCCAGTGATGATGCATTAGTAGTTGGTTTTGATTATAAATTCTAATATCTTCTAAAGAGTATTGTTAAAAAAAGCGCTTCAAATTATGAAGCGCTTTTTTATTTAATTATTTACGGTAATAATCATGGCGATTACTGCCATCGAAAGCAGCCCGTTTTAAGGCAACATTTCTTAAAAGCTATGGCCAGAACCACAAGGACAAGGATCATTGCGTCCTAGTTTTTCTTCTAAAACTTTATCACCATGAACTGTACGAACTAATCCACGTTTAACGTTGGTTTCTGATGGGAAGCCTTTACGACGTTTGCTGGTTGGCTCAAAAAAAGCCTTTATTGTTAAAAGTATTCATGATAGTTCTCCTTTTAGTAAGAGACTTAAATAGACAGTTAGATACTTTTATCTAACTTAATCATTATAATGGTTATTAGTTAATATATAAATGATATTATAATAACTTTAACAATCTAATTAATCGGCAAGGAATATTCATGACTGTGCCTTACTATATACAACCGCAAGATGTTACTAAGCTATCAATATGGCAAGCATTAACTGATCATTATCGGTTAATGAAAAAGTTTGATATGCGCCAAGCATTTTCTGAAAACACTAATCGGTTTAAAGAGTTTTCATTAGAAGGTTGTGAGTTACTGTTTGATTATTCTAAAAATTTGATTACAAAAGAAACCATACAATTATTAGTAAAGTTAGCTAACGATGTAGGTTTAGAACAGGCAAGAGAAGATTTGTTTTCAGGGAAGTTTGTTAATGCTTCAGAGAATAGAGCCGCTTTACATACTGCACTTAGAAGACCTTATGGTGATCAAGTATTTATCAATGATGTAGATATTATGCCAGAGGTGCATCAAGTTCTACATCAAATGACAGAGTTGGTTAATAGCATTCATAATAAATTATGGCGTGGTTTTACTGAGAAGCCTATTACTGATGTAGTTAATATTGGTATTGGTGGTTCATTTTTAGGTCCTATGTTGGTATCTGAAGGGTTATTACCTTTTGCCCAAAAAGGAGTAACTTGTTATTATTTAGAAAATATTGTTGTTAGTGAGTTTAGAGAAGTAGTTGCAGAATTAATTGCAGAAACGACACTATTTATTGTATCAAGTAAATCATTTGGTACTTTAGAGACATTAAAAAATGCTCAAGCAGCAAGACGTTGGTTTTTAGCTCAAGGTGGCTCAGAAAAAGATTTAGCTAGGCATTTTATTGCAGTTTCTTCTAATGTTGAGGCGGCTGTTGAGTTTGGTATTGCTAAAGAAAATATTTTCCCTATGTGGGATTGGGTAGGGGGACGTTATTCCCTATGGTCAGCCATTGGTTTGCCTATTGCATTAAGTGTAGGCATGTCTAACTTTAAAGAGTTATTAGCTGGCGCTTATATGATGGATCAACATTTTCTAACGGCACCTTTTGAAAAAAATATGCCTGTATTAATGGCATTGTTGGGTGTTTGGTATAGTAATTTTTTTGATGCGCAGAGTCATGCTATTTTACCCTATGACCATAATTTAAGAGATTTTGTAAGGCATCTACAACAATTAGATATGGAGTCTAATGGCAAAGGTGTACGTCAAGATGGAAATCCATTAACAATTGATAGTGGGCCTATTATATGGGGCGGTGTGGGCTGTAATGGACAGCATGCATATCATCAATTATTACATCAGGGAACACGATTTATTTCTGTTGATTTTATTGTGCCTGTGGTCAGTGCTAATCCATTAAATAATCATCATCAATGGTTATATGCAAATTGTTTGAGTCAGAGCCAAGCATTGATGCTAGGTAAAAATAAACAACAAGTCGAGCAAGAATTAAAAGAAAAAGGCTGTTCAGCAGAGCAAATAGAAAAATTAGCACCTCATAAAGTTATTCCAGGTAATAGACCTTCTAATACGCTTGTGTTAGAGCGAGTTAGCCCACGTAGCTTAGGTGCATTAGTAGCCTTATATGAGCATAAAGTATTTGTGCAAAGTGTTATTTGGGGAATTAATGCATTTGATCAGTGGGGTGTAGAATTAGGTAAAGAGTTAGGGCTAGCTGTTTATAAAGGATTAACAGATTATCAACCTGTTCCTGCTGAAGATACTTCTACTCAAGGATTAATTAATTACTTCCGTAATCACCATAGAGGTTAGTATAGCATTACTGTTATTGGTTAAATAACAAGAGTATTACTTGTTATTTAACTATGTGTAGCTATTAACTCTAGTACACCATTAATGACAAATTGCACGCCCATACAGACCAATAAAAATCCCATTAAGCGAGATATGGCTTCTACACCACCTTTACCAATCCATTTCATAATAGTGTTAGAGCTACGTAAGCATAGCCATAAAATAATGGATATAGTTAAGAAGATAAAAATAGGTGCTATTTTTAGTACAATAGGAGAAAAGGTAGCCTGAGTTTGGATTGTTGAAGCACTACTGATAATCATTGCAATAGTTCCAGGGCCAGCTGTTCCAGGCATGGCCAGAGGAATAAAAGCAATACTGTCTTTATTCTGAGTTTGTAATTCAGCAACAGTTGTTTTGGTAATATCAGAGCCTATTTCTTTGGTAGGAAAAAGCATTTGAAAACCAATGAAAGTAACAATTAATCCCCCTGCAATACGTAAACCGGGAATAGAAATACCAAGAGTATTCATTACTAACTGACCACCATAAAAGGCAACTATCATAATAACAAAAACATAAATAGCTGCCATTAATGCTTCATGATTTATTTGTTTGGTGGTCATTCCTTGTGATAGACCTAGCAGCAATGCAACTGCTGTAATAGGATTAGCTAATGGTAATAAAATGGCTAGTCCTACACCTATCACTTGAAACAATTCTAAAATAGTAGACATTAAAAAGCCTTGTAGTAATTTCCTAAAATATATTTATTGTTATTGGTATTGTAACGGTTAAAAAGTAATTATGATTTTAAAGTTTTTTCATTATATTTAAAGCTGCGTGGAAAGTAAGTAAGCATATCAGGATTAGTTAATCGATAAATTTGTGCAGGTCGGTTAGTGGCAGGCCGCATTTTGTTAGTTACAGGCTCTACTAAACTAGTAGCGAGAATGCGTGTACTGAAAGAGCTTTTATCAAGATGACGGTTTAGCACTATTTCATAGACTTTTTGTAAGTCAGGTAAAGTAAACTCATCTGGTAGTAAATAAGCCGGCAATGAGGTGTATTCTACTTTTGCCTGTAATCGTTGAATGGCATTACTGAGTAGTTCGTTATGGTCAAAAGCAAGTTGTTTTTGAATATTGTCATCTGTAATGGGAAACCAAGTGACTTCAGCAGCATTACCACCTTGTTGTAAGATAACCTTGTCCGCACTCAATAATGCAAAATAAACATGGGTAACAGACCAATCTCGAGGATCACGATCTTTACTGCCCCATGCACCTACCTGTTCAAGATAAGGGCTATCAACATTAGTTTTTTCTTTTAATTTACGTAAAGCACAAGCATTTAAATCTTGATCAATCGCTACATCTAAAAAACCTCCCGGTAATGCCCAATAATTAGCAAAAGGTTCTTGTTCATCATTAGGTCGTTTAACAAGTAAAACCTGCAATTTGTCATCTTTTACTGTAAAAATAGCAATATCTACTGTTACTAGGGGACGTACAATAAAATCTAAAGATTCTGTAGGTTTTGATTTAGATGCTTGTTTTGACATATTTATATTCTTTCATTAATTAGAAAATTATTAGTATTATAGTACAACTAATTAAGATTTGAATACTAATAGTATTAGTAGAGTTTTAATACTAAGTAATTAACGATAGATTATTATTTTTAGTTCATTTTATTAATAGGTCAAAATAGCTTCAGCCAGTGTAAGATCAGAAACATGATTTGCTACATAATAGTTTTGGCGAAGGTGTTGTAATGCTACTTCTAAATATACACCTCGTACTTTGCCATTTGTCCCTACAAAAGTGGCAGCATCATTTTGCGCTTGCTCAATAATTTTATCTCGTTTGGTAGTATCGGTGGATGCTGATGATCCTGAAGTACCTGCTGTACTGCCTGAGGTCGCAATGTTGTTAATAGCATTAGTGGTAGCACCAAATGCAAATACTTGTACTGAAAATAAACAACCTAACACAAGTAATAATAGTTGACGCATGTTTTTACCTTAGTGAATTAATAGTCTTTTTTAGTATAGCGTGTTTTTTAGAAATACAATATTAGCTATTAATGAATATAAGGTCTGCTTTGTAAAATAAATATTTTTCCTTGTTTTTCAGCCCACTCTATATCTTGATCCTGTGAATTAAAAAGATATTTTATTTGTTGGGCTATTTTTGCTAGATCAACAATTAATTGTTCATCGAGTATTGATTGATCGCCACGCAGAGGCTGTTCTATAACCCCTCCATCTTTGGCCAATTTTAACGCAGTTTTTTCATCAGACAGAGAGAGTACTTGAATTGCTTTTGACCATGAAGAATACATCACTTGTTCAGCCATTGCTTTTCCTTCTACAACTTTAATGCCTAAGCCATACTTGGCTGCAATATAAGTAATATAAGGCCTTGTTTTGTCAAATGGGTCTCGTGTAATCATAACCCCCGCTTTATCTGTATCTATGGCAACTTGAATCAGTATACTCATTTTAATAAGATCATCAGATAGTCCTAGTATTTGTCTTGTTTCATAGGCTTCATAGTTATAGGTTGAAGCCCAAACAGTTTTAACAGCTTTAGCTAGGGATTCTCTATCGATCACATTGGCAACACTGGTATATAAACCTGCACTACTAAAATTAGGTAGGTCTTCAGAGTTAGAGGAGCTACGCACAAAGATAGCTTTACCTGCTAATTGGTCTTGCCATTGCTTAACCCATTCATTTAATAGTTTATTAGGAAGAGGGGTATCAATAATTTGTTGGCGGAACAAAGCCAATTGCTGTTGGCGATATTGTGAATTGTTTTTAAATTGAGGCTGGTTTTCTAATTGGGTGAATTGTTTAAATAAACCATGTTGTTGCATAAATAGCTGGTATTGACCAAAAGGAATACAAAAACCATCAGGAATATTTATAGCAGGTAATTTATGAGAGATTTCACCTAAATTAGCAGCTTTACTACCACAATATATATTATCTTTGATAGTGAGTGTTTTTAAGGGAAATAGTTTTAATTGAGTGGTGTTAGTATTAATTTTTGCTACAGTAATTGTTTTGGTGGCAACCGTTGTTTGCTCACTAGCTTTTATAGCATAGTTAGAGGTATTAACCTGCAATTCTATCCACTGATTTTCATATTGTTTGAGTTCTTCAGCTGCATTTTTAATATAGGCATTAGGTATCTTCCAGCTTTTAGCAAGTAAGTTGACATGAGAAAGTACTGTAGAAGGTTGCTCAGTAATAATGGCTGCAACTGGCGGTAAAGCAATAGGTGTTTCTTTTAAAATAATAATATCTGATGTAGTTAAGTTTATTAAATCTTGTTCTGATGTAATTAATTTTAATTTTCCTAGAGCAGTTCCTTGATTTAACGCCAAGTAATTTTGTTGTTGAATAAGTTGTTGTTGAGTGAAATAACGGATATTAACTTTTTTAGCTGTTTGTTCTTGAGCAGTAGAGTTTGTTTTAAAGGCAATGGTATCAAAGAAAGTTTGTTTGATGAGTTGTTCTGTCAACTGTAGTTGTTCAGCAGAAAGTGTATCTCCCTCCCAAAATTCATAAGTGTATTGTTTGATACTTTGTTGCCAACTTAATGTACCCAATAAGAAGCGTCTTTTAGGACTTAAATAATTAGTGTTGAGTTCCGCGCGAGTTAGTTTCTTCTTAACGATCACTTGTTGTAAAAAATTTTCATGGAGTTCATAAAAAGGCGTATTTAAATAATAAAGGTGATTATTATTTTTTAAATCAATAACAAAAAGTATATGAGGGATTTCATAAAGTGAACCAAGCTCATAGGTTCTCGCCAATTTTTGAAAGGTGTTTTGATCCTTTATTGATGAAACATGGGTTATTTCAGGTGTAGGTTGTGGATTTGTAACTGGGCGAGGTACTAGATTTTCTATTTTTGATTGTTGATCATAATAAGAGGGTTTACGTGCAGTTTGTCCATATAAAGGAAATGTTAGATTAATTAGGAATAATGTTAGAAAACTGTAACGTAGCATGACCTTTACCAATTGTTAAAAATCCTTTATAGCAATTAATACTGTCTTAGTTTGCAAAATAAGACAATTCATTTTTTATTGTATATCTGCAACTTTAAGTAATTATTAATAATTTAAATCTATTAAATAAGACTTTTCCATAAATTTACATATTATTGTTCATGTTCTATTAATTTTTCTGCAAAAAACTTAGTAATGATTATCCAACTTTAGTCAAGAAGGTGTGTATTTACTGATTTTTATGCAGATTGTACTTGACTGATGTTGCATTGGTTTCTATAGTGTGCATAAGTGGTGTAAAGTGGTAAAAAAGGGTATAAAGTGGTTAAATAATCTCTTTTAGTGGTAAAGAAAGTAAAAAAATGAGGATTTAATAATTGTTTCGCGGAGCTAATGCAGTCAGTTTAGACGCTAAAGGTCGTGTAGCGATGCCTAGTCGGTATCGTGACGAACTTAGTGTGCGCTGTTCTGGCAAGCTTATTGTAACAGTTGATGCAGTTGATCCTTGTTTAAATATTTACCCATTACCTGAGTGGGAGCTAATTGAAAGTAAGCTTCGTCAAATGCCTTCTTTACGTGAAGAAACCCGCCGTTTACACCGTACCTTGATTGGTAGTGCTCAAGATGTTGAGTTGGATGGTAATGGTCGTTTTTTAATACCTCCTCGTTTAAGAGCACGAGCAGAGTTGGATAAGAAAGTTGTTTTAGTGGGACAACTGAATAAATTTCAACTTTGGGATGAAGATACATGGAATGCTATTGAATTAGATGATATGGCAGCCATAAAAGAAGCTGGTGGTTTACCAGAAGAATTACGTGACTTAATTTTATAACGACCATGACAACACAAAATTTTACTCATACAACGGTGTTGTTGAATGAAGCCGTTGAACAGCTAGCCATAGTGGCAGATGGTTGTTATGTGGATGGTACTTTTGGTCGTGGTGGCCATAGCCGATTGATCCTTAGTCGGTTGGGTAAGCAAGGTCAGTTAATAGGGTTTGATAAAGATCCACTTGCCATTAATACAGGAAATTTATTAATGGCTGAGGATAAACGTTTTTCTATTATCCAAAATTCTTTTGCAGCAATGAAAGAAGAATTAGAAAAACGTGGTTTAGCAGGGAAGGTATCAGGAATTTTATTAGATTTAGGTGTTTCATCACCACAGTTAGATGATGCTGATCGTGGTTTTAGTTTTAATCAAGATGGCCCATTAGATATGCGTATGAATCCTATGTCAGGTGTCAGCGCTAAAGATTGGATAGCATCAGCCAGTGAAGATGAAATTAGCCGAGTATTTAAAGATTATGGTGAAGAGCGTTTTGCTAAAAGAATGGCGAGAGCGGTTGTTCAGAGAAGGGATATCAAACCATTTGAGCGGACATTAGATTTAGCTGAGGTTATAACAGTAGCTAATCCTGCTTGGGAAAAAGGTAAACATCCAGCAACTCGTGCATTTCAAGCAATTCGTATCTTTGTGAATAATGAGTTAGGTGATTTAGAACACGGTTTACAAGCAGCACTTGATGTACTAGCAGTTGGTGGTCGATTAGTAGTAATTAGCTTTCATTCATTGGAAGATCGTATTGTAAAGCAATTTATGCGGAAGCAGGTAAAAGGCGAAGCTGACCAATTACCAAGGGATTTACCAATACAGGTGAAACCCTT
>JBEBWU010000048.1:0-8815 GCA_040391985.1 Entomomonas sp.
GCATTAATTAATAGTGCAAATTTATATTACTTATCAATATCTAATGGTCACGGAAGTTTAGGTGAGTTTTACATTTGGCGTGATGATTATGCTGAAAGAGTAAAATTAAATAATGAGTTAAAAAGCCTTAAAATGGAAATAGTGAAGATATTGAAAAAATATAACAATAGGTTATCAATACTTTTTTAAGAACAGTTAAGTATCAACTGTTCTTAAAAATCAGTACTCTAATCATTACGATCTGGCGATAGTAACTCTATTTTGTAGCCATCTGGGTCTTCAACGAAAGCTAAAATGCTGGTGCCATGCATCATCGGGCCTGGTTCACGGGTGATTTTGCCACCATTGGCTCGAATGGTTTCGCAGGCTTTATAGACATCTGCTACTTCTAGTGCAATATGGCCATAACCATTGCCTAAGTCATATTTATTGGTATCCCAGTTATGCGTTAGCTCAATCACACTGGTGTCTTTTTCCTCTGCATAACCTACAAAAGCTAAGGTAAATTTACCTTCTGGGTAGTCTTTGCGGCGTAGAAGTTTCATTCCCAGTACTTCTGTATAAAAAGCGATAGATTTGTCTAAATCGCCTACCCGTAACATGGTATGCAATAATCTCATCAGTAGTACCTCACGATTGTAGAAAAGGCGGTAGTTGCATGACTACCGCTCTTGTAAAGGAGTGTTGCTTAGAGTAATTTACGGCCTTTTAAAGCAGCTATTCTTAAGCGTAGAGCATTAAGTTTGATAAACCCAGCAGCATCTGCTTGATCATAGGCACCACCATCTTCTTCAAAGGTGGCAATATTAGCATCAAATAATGAGTCATCTGATTTACGGCCAATAACCATTACATTGCCTTTGTATAGTTTTAAGCGCACTACACCATTAACGTTCTGTTGTGATTCATCAATCATCTGTTGCAACATGATACGCTCAGGACTCCACCAGTAGCCATTATAAATAAGGCTAGCATATTGTGGCATGATACTGTCTTTAAGGTGTGCCACCTCACGATCTAAGGTGATAGATTCAATCGCTCTATGGCCTTGTAGCATGATTGTGCCACCAGGAGTTTCATAGCAACCGCGAGATTTCATACCTACATAACGGTTTTCTACAATATCTAAACGGCCAATACCATTAGCACTACCAATACGATTTAATTCTGTCAGCACTTCAGCAGCAGACATTGCCTTGCCATCAATTGCTACAATATCACCTTTCTTATAAGTTAATTCAATATAAGTGGGTGCATCGGGTGCTTTTTCTGGTGATACTGTCCAGCGCCACATATCTTCTTCATTTTCTGCCCATGTGTCTTCTAAAACACCACCTTCATAGGAGATATGAAGTAAGTTAGCATCCATTGAGTAAGGAGATTTTTTCTTACCATGACGTTCAATAGGGATATTGTGCAGCGCAGCATAGTCCATTAGTTTTTCACGGGATAATAAATCCCATTCACGCCAAGGAGCGATTACCTTAACACCTGGTTTAAGGGCATAAGCACCTAGCTCAAAACGTACTTGGTCGTTGCCTTTACCTGTTGCACCATGAGAAATAGCATCTGCACCAGTTTCATTAGCAATTTCGATTAAACGCTTAGCAATCAGTGGGCGAGCAATTGATGTACCTAATAAGTATTCACCTTCATAAATTGTATTAGCGCGAAACATTGGGAATACAAAGTCACGTACAAACTCTTCACGTAAATCTTCAATATAAATTTCTTTAACACCAAGGGTTTTAGCTTTTGCTCGAGCTGGCTCTACTTCTTCACCTTGGCCTAAATCTGCAGTAAAAGTTACTACTTCACATTGATAGGTATCTTGTAACCATTTGAGGATTACAGAGGTGTCCAAGCCACCAGAATAAGCTAGGACGACCTTTTTCACATCTGCCATGCCACGACTCCATAAAAAATATTTTATTAAACTGATGAGTTTACTGTACTATTCACAGAATTTACAGTGGTAACTATAAAAATACCATACTAAATAATATGAGTAATTAGGTCATTTTATGGGTTGATATAGAGAAACAACTGCGGTTTAATTGTTTCTTAGGAAAAATAGTAAGGGGTAAAGATGAAAAAAATATTAATGGCTGTAGTAGTTGCTATATTAGTGGTTGGTTGTCAGACAACAAAGTCCACTAATCTCACTGTTGCAGAGTTATATGGCAAATATAATCTAGTAAATTTTGATAATGAAGTTGTAGAAATTTCTGACAGACCAATGACTATAGATTTTGAGCCAGGTGTAGAGGGTAAGCTAAAAGTACATGGTGTCCTTTGTAACACTTTTATTGGTCAAGCAGCATTAAATCAAGGCAAATTAACCAGCGATGGTTTGGCTTCTACACGTATGGCGTGTTTCCGTGAAAAAGAAGCAGCAATGGAAACAGCTTTAGGCGATATGTTTAAAACAGGCGCTACAGTTAAGTTAAAAGGACCACAACTTATTTTAGAAGGTAGTGGTCATATCTTCACTTATCAAAAACAATAACTTGTGATCAAATTTTAATAAAAAATCCCTAGCTAATTAGGGATTTTTTATTGCATAGCCTTATTAGCAATCTATAATGCAAGTGATAAAAAATTAAAAGGGAAATCCAATGACTGCTGAACTAGTTAAAAATCTTCAAAACCCTTCGTTATATAACCATCCTGTTGAGCAATTTGAGGTGATAGAAACTCATATTTCATGGGTAATATTAACAGGGCCTTATGCTTATAAAATTAAAAAACCTGTTGATTTTGGTTTCTTAAATTTTACTCAGTTAGCAGATCGTAAACGTTTTTGTGAGGAAGAGTTGCGTTTAAACCAGCGTCTTACGCAGGATATTTACTTAGAAGTATTGCCTATTACAGGTACTGAAAAGAATCCTCAAATTGTTGGACAGGGCGAGACAATAGAATGTGTATTAAAAATGCGTCAATTCCCTCAAGATCAATTATTAAGTCAATTGCAAGCACGAGGAGAGTTAACAGAGAAACATATTGACCAGTTAGCTAAGCAACTGGCTAAATTCCATCTGGCAACTCCTAAAGTAGCTCCAGATCACGAGTTAGGTTCGCCTGAAGGAGTCATGGCACCAGTAAGGCAAAATTTTGAGCAAATACGAGCTATGTTGCCTGAAGATAAAGCAGGTTTTATTCAATTAGATGCTTTAGAGGCTTGGGCTGAAAGTAGTTATGAAAGATTAAAACCTTTATTGGCTGAACGTAAAGCCAATGGTTTTATAAGAGAGTGTCATGGTGATGTACATTTAAATAATGCAGCTATTTTAGATGATCAAGTGGTGATATTTGATTGTATTGAATTCAATGAGCCTTTTAGACTGACAGATGTCACAGCAGATATAGGCTTTGTGGTAATGGATTTAGAAGATAGAAAATTATATTCATTGGCTAATCGGTTATTAAATGCTTATCTTGAAGAAACAGGTGATTACCAATCATTAGAGATAATGAATTTCTATAAAGCTTATCGAGCTATGGTACGTGCGAAAGTGGCTTTATTCAGTTTAGGTCATGTGACTGAACGAAGTGTAAGAGAGGCTATATTGAGTCAATATTATAACTACGCAAACCTTGCTGAAAGTTACACTTTAATTCCTACCCGTTGTTTATTAGTTACCTGTGGTGTTTCTGCAGTAGGAAAAAGCTATATTTCTACGAAGATAGTTGAGCAATTTGGTGCTATAAGGTTACGTAGTGATGTAGAACGTAAACGTTTATTGGGCGCTGATACACCAAAAGAACAACTCTATAGTCCAGAAGCAACCATTAAAACTTATCAGCATTTATATGAATTGGCTAAAAATAGCTTACAGGCAGGTTATGTTGTGATCTTAGATGCTGCTTATTTAAAGCATGCAGAACGTGCAAAAGCTAAACAAGTTGCTGAAGAAGTAGGTGTGCCTTTCTTTATTGTGGAGTGTGATGCACCACTAGAGATAATTGAAGAGAATTTAGTTAAACGAGAACAGCAAAATAATGATCCTTCAGATGCTACATTGGAAGTGGTTAAACAGCAATTAGAGTGGCGTGAACCATTGACAGCGGAAGAAAAAGCTACAAGTTATTTAGTGGAAACACAGCACAGAGAGAGTATAGATAAGTTAATAGAGTATATTAATCAATATTTAGGACGTGATAAAAATAAATATTAATGTTTTTCTTGCAAATGATAATTATTATCATTAATATATTCCCAAGTTGATCGCAAGACCAACTGGCAAGTCAAAGTATTCGATCTGCTGTTTGAGATTGTTTGGTTTGTCTCCTCATCAGGCTAATCACGGTTTTTACCCAGCATTTTGCTGGGTATTTTTTTATTTAAGACTTTAAATTTAAAAAAATAACCTTATCTCATTTATTATCTATTTATTCATTCTTACAAATATATCCTAATAATAAAGCTAATTGGTTTAGTTTTAAGCAGGTGTTATAGTAGTCCGTTCGAAAAATTTCTCTTCTCTAATGAGGCTGTTTTGGAAAGTATATTAGTCCGTGGTGCGCGTACCCATAATCTTAAAAATATAGATTTAACTTTACCTCGCGATAAGTTAATTGTGATTACAGGGCTTTCTGGCTCTGGTAAATCATCATTAGCTTTTGATACGTTGTATGCTGAGGGGCAAAGGCGTTACGTGGAGTCACTATCGGCTTATGCACGACAGTTCTTATCGATGATGGAAAAGCCAGATGTAGATGCTATTGAGGGTTTATCGCCAGCTATTTCAATTGAGCAGAAATCTACTTCTCATAACCCACGTTCTACAGTGGGAACTATTACAGAAATTTATGATTACTTACGATTATTGTATGCTCGTGTAGGGACGCCTCATTGTCCAGATCATGATGCGCCATTAGAAGCACAAACTGTTAGCCAGATGGTTGACCAAGTATTGGCTTTACCTGAGGGTTCTAAGCTAATGTTATTGGCACCTATTATTAAAGAGCGTAAAGGTGAGCATTTAGTCGTTTTTGAAGAAATGCGTGCGCAGGGCTTTGTAAGGGCTAGAGTAGATGGTCGACTATATGAGTTAGATGAGCTACCTAAATTAGATAAGCAGAAAAAACACAGTATAGATGTGGTGATAGATCGTTTTAGAGTTAAGCCAGATATCCAACAGCGTTTAGCAGAGTCTTTTGAAACAGCGCTTAAACTAGCAGAAGATACAGCTATTATTGCACCTATGGATGGCGAGGAAATAGAGGAGATTTTATTCTCTGCTAAATTCGCTTGTCCTATTTGTGGTTTTTCGATTAGTGAATTAGAACCTAAGTTATTTTCTTTTAATAACCCTGCTGGCGCTTGTCCTACTTGTGATGGTTTAGGGGTTAAACAGTTTTTTGATGCTAGACGTATTGTTAACGAAGAGCTAACACTAGGTGAAGGGGCTATTCGTGGCTGGGACCGTCGTAATGCCTATACCTTTCAAATGTTAAACTCATTAGCAAATCATTATAAATTTAGTTTAGATGTACCTTTTAAAGAGTTAACTGAAAAACAGCAAGGTTTAGTGCTTAATGGCAGTGGTAATGAGCAGATTAGTTTTAATTATTTAAATGATCGTGGTGATGTGGTTAAGCGTAAACATCCTTTTGAGGGGGTATTGCCTAACCTAGAACGACGTTATCGTGAAACTGAGTCGCAAAGTGTTCGTGAAGATTTGTCTAAACTATTAAGTACTCAAGCTTGTCCTAGCTGTAATGGAACTAGATTACGTCCAGAAGCACGTTGTGTATGGGTAGGTAAGAAAACTTTACCTGAGGTGGTAGCATTACCTGTGGGGGATTCCCATAGTTATTTTTCAGGATTAACTTTAACAGGAACGAAAGGGGCAATTGCTGAAAAAATCCTTAAAGAAATTAGCCTACGTTTAGAGTTTCTGGTTAATGTAGGGTTAGATTATTTAACTTTAGAACGTAGTGCAGAAACACTATCAGGTGGTGAGGCTCAACGTATTCGTTTAGCTAGCCAAATAGGTGCTGGACTGGTTGGTGTAATGTATATTTTGGATGAACCCTCTATTGGGCTACATCAACGAGATAATGATCGATTACTAAAAACCTTAACCCATCTACGTGATTTAGGTAATACTGTTATTGTTGTAGAGCATGATGAGGATGCAATTCGCTTAGCTGATTATGTGGTAGATATTGGCCCTGGGGCAGGTGTGCATGGTGGACAAATTGTGGCTAAGGGTTCGCCTAAAGAAGTGATGGATAACCCTAACTCATTAACAGGCAAATATTTATCAGGCGCTTTAAAGATAGATATCCCTAAAAAACGCACAGCCTATAATAAAAAGAAAGAGTTAGTGTTAAAGGGTGCTAAGGGTAATAACCTTAATGAAGTGACATTAAAAATACCATTGGGATTATTTACTTGTGTAACAGGCGTTTCTGGTTCAGGTAAGTCTACGTTAATTAATGATACCTTGTATCCATTGGCAGCAACCACTTTAAATAATGCCACTACCTTAGAAGTGGCAGCTCATGACTCTATTAAAGGCTTAGATCAATTAGATAAAGTAGTAGATATTGATCAAAGTCCTATTGGTCGTACACCTCGCTCTAACCCTGCTACTTACACAGGAATTTTTACCCCTATTCGTGAATTATTTGCTGCTGTACCTGAATCAAGAGCACGTGGTTATAACGTAGGACGCTTTTCATTTAATGTTAAAGGTGGTCGTTGTGAGGCTTGCCAAGGTGATGGGGTTATTAAGGTAGAAATGCACTTTTTACCGGATGTTTATGTACCTTGTGATGTGTGTAAAGGTAAACGCTATAATCGTGAGACCTTAGATATTAAATATAAAGGTAAAACTATTCACGAAGTATTGGAAATGACTATTGAAGATGCGGCTGAGTTTTTTGCGGCAGTGCCTGCGCTTTCTAGGAAGTTACAAACCTTGATGGATGTAGGTTTGTCTTATATTAAATTAGGACAAAGTGCTACGACTTTATCTGGTGGTGAAGCACAGCGGGTTAAATTAGCTCGTGAATTATCGAAGCGAGATACAGGTAAAACATTGTATATCTTAGATGAACCTACCACAGGTTTACATTTTGCTGATATCCAACAGTTATTAGTGGTGTTACATCGTTTACGTGATCATGGTAATACGGTGGTGGTGATTGAGCATAACTTGGATGTGATTAAAACCGCTGACTGGATCGTTGATTTAGGTCCAGAGGGTGGTTCTAAAGGTGGCGAAATTATTGGAACAGGAACACCTGAAGAAGTAGCAGAAATGCCACATTCATGGACAGGAAAGTTTTTAAAACCTGTGTTAAATATCAAAAAGAAAGGTAAGAAATAGTTTTAATATAAAATTAAGTAGGTATAGGTAAACTAATAAATCTCAAGGAGGGGTTATTAATGAGAATAGTATTTATTTTAGTAATACAGATATTATTAGTTTTACCTACTTATGCTTTAGAGTTTAGCCAATTATACGATACAGATACTACCAGTAACGGTACAGCAGAGCAGGTTAGTAACTATCAAGGGAAGCTAGTTGCTTATTGGACACGTATTGGCTCCAATCCAAAAGATAAAGCCATAGCTTTTATTTTTTATCCTAAACAGACCCACTATAAATATATTGATTTAGCTATTAAGCAATATGGCTATGGCCAATGGGGTCTTTTTAAAGTTACTGAGCCATATAATAAATTCAGCAGAGAAGAACGGGCTGAAAATAATTTACAGCTAGCTAAAAAGTATTTTGGAGCTTTACCTAAGAGTTTTTTAGATAACCAAGAGGGTGTATTAGTAAGAGAAGGTGAAGTAACTATCAACTATATTACAGAGGATGGCGCTTGTGATAGTAAGTGGTTGTATGCAAATTTAGTTGCTTTTAAACCTACAGTTACAACGCCTATTGTTGAGCAAAAAATAACAAAGCTTGATGGTTGTGGTAGTTCTGAGTGGTTCGCTAGCCAAGATATTTATATTGTTTCGGCTAAAGATGGTTATGCTAATGTTAGGGAGAAACCTTCTACACAAGCAAAAGTAGTAGCGCCTTTAAAAAATGGTGAGCGTTTGGGTAAGGTTTTAACCACTGAAAATGGTTGGTATTTAGTAGAACCTGTTGATCAGCCTTATGAGCAAAGTTCATTTATAAATTGGCAAGGAAGTGAGTTATATGTCCATGCTAGTCAAGTCAAAATAGATCCTTTTTATTACAATGAAAATGTTAAGTACTTTATTAAAGGTGATACAGATAAACAGTTCACTGACCATTTCTATACTGTGAATATACCTCTTTATAAACAACCCTCTAAGCAGGCTAAACAGCTAGCTCAAACATTTGCTCCTTATACAACCATTGTTGAGTTAGAAAAAACGGATGTTAGAGGTTGGTTTAAAATAGCGATAGTTTTGGAAAATAATGAGTACAAGGGTTATATACCAAGTACAGAAGTGTTATTTAATGCCATTGCTGAAATAGATAATAGTAAACAGCCCGTTATATTATATGCTGAACCTCAAGAGCAAGTGGAGCAATTAGTGACTTTGTCAAAGAAGCTACAAATAACGAGTATTAAGAAAACAGCCAGTAAAGATTGGTTCTATGTGGAGATATGGGATCATAATCCTGTTTATAAAGGGTATTTAAAAAGAGCAGCTATTAGTTTTTATTAAGGTAAATGTATGTTAATTCTTTTAGATATGGATGGTGTCTTAGCAGATTTTGATAGTGCTTTTTATCAAGCATGGGAAAGTCGATTTGGTGGAGTGTATCCAGCCATTCCAAAGGAAAAAAGAACGACGTTCTATGTGCGTGAT
>JBEBWU010000049.1:0-8745 GCA_040391985.1 Entomomonas sp.
TGGTATATTTAGTTTCACCTCCTGTAAACTCAACATAACGTTGTTCAGCAGCTTCAGCAATAATCTGTTTTCTTTGCTCTAGCGTTAAAGATTTTCTTAACGCATGACGATTAGCTGCCCCCATATCGTACATACTAACTGTGGCAATGGCTTTTAAACGTGGATCAATTTTAGCTGCGCTGATTGCAAAACTACCACTACCACAAATACCAATAACACCAATATTATTTCTATCTACAAAAGATTGAGTGCCTAAATAATCAACTGCTGCACTAAAGTCTTCTGAGTAAATATCTGGAGAAACTGCATTACGTGGCTGTCCCTCACTTTCACCCCAAAAAGATAAATCAATAGCTAATGTCACAAACCCTTGCTCCGCCATTTTCGTAGCATAAAGATTTGAGCTTTGTTCTTTAACCGCCCCCATCGGGTGACCAACAATAATAGCAGGATGTTTCGTGGTTTTATCCAGTTCTTTTGGTATAAATAAGTTACCAACAACATCCATTTTATATTGATTTTTAAATGTCACCTTTTGTACTGTGACGCTGTTGCTTTTATAAAAATTATCTGCACCGTTAGACATATCTGTACCTATTGCTAATGTTGAAGAAAGCAAACCAAGAAGCCCGATTATTGCGACTTTAGCATTCAAAAATTGTAAAAATATTCTCATAGCTATCTCCTTTGATAAATAACTCATCTAAGCCAATTCTCCCGTCATTTTGCTAAATAAAGAAAAGCAGAATTTAGTTAATACAATCGCACTCACCATAATGATTGCAGCAGCGGCAAAGATACCGTGTATGTTTAGATTATCGAAAATTAAGCCACCCATAGCAGCAGCTAACCCAATTGCAAACTGAATAGCTGCAACAGATAACCCACCTACCAGTTCTGCCTTATCGGCAAGTGTACGAGTGATCCAAGTTGACCAACCAACTGGAATAAAGCCAAACATAAATCCCCAACCAATTACTAAGATAATATTCCAAGTTATATCGGTGCTACTGATAAATAATAAAATGGCTAGTAGTAAAAAAATGAAATGAATGGCAATCATGGTTGCTCGGAACTGTTTGCCAAGTATAAAACCAGCCACAAAAGTACCCAGACAATTGGCAATACCAAATACTAATAAAACACTGGCTAATATACTGGATTGCAATACAAGATCATGTTCTAAAAACGGTCTTAGGTAAGTGAAAAAGATATGATAGCCTCCATAACTAAAGATAGTTGCACCAATCCCAGTTAATACCCAATTTTGTTTGAGTAAGCTGAACATATTTTTAAAACCATTACCACTTTGTGCTGATAAAGTTGGCAATGAAATAAACTGCCAAACGAAAGCAATAACACCTAAACAAGCAGCCAGTAAGAATACATTACGCCAGCCAATCAAATGTCCAAGATAACTTGCTAATGGCAATGAGATAATGGTCGCCACTGAAACACCAGCATAAACAATACTTAATGCACGTGGAATATCTTTTGTTGGCGCAAGTTGTAAGGTAACGGCGGAAGCCATTGACCAAAAACCACCCACACAAATACCTAGAACGCCTCGACCTATCAGAAGAAAGCTATAACTTGGTGCTAAGGCAACTAGAATATTCGATACCACCAGTAAAGCAGACAGCGTTAATAACACAACTCGTCTATCGATTGTTTTGGTTAGTGGTGCCATCGTTAAACTGGCAATCACCGCAAAAATGCCTACCACCGTAACACTTTGCCCCGCCATACCTTCGCTAATATTCAATTCCTGAGCAATCGGTGTTAGAAGGCTAACAGGAATAAACTCAGCGGCAATAAGGCTAGTAACCCCCATAAACAATGAAAAAATGGCTGACCAATATGCTTTATCTGGTAAACGGTTTTCTTGAACAGTTATAGCAAGCAAATCCATATCATTTATCCAATCTACTTATCTCTTTGGTTTGGAGTATAAATACCCCTATAACGCATGTAAAATACTTATATTTTATGATTAACTATGCCTATAAAGCATGGATTAAAAAATACTGCCTTAATTTAAAAGGAAACAGTGATGGATATAAAAGTACTTCGCTATTTTTTAGCATTAGCCAGAGAAGAAAGTGTAACAGCGGCAGCAGAATATTTGCATCTAACACAACCAACATTATCCAGGCAGTTAAGTGAGCTAGAAGATAAGCTAGGAGCAAAACTATTTATTCGGGGTAGCCGTCGCATCACACTAACCGATGAAGGAATGCGATTACGTAAGCGCGCTGAAGAAATTCTGTCACTCGTACAAAAAACTGAAGCAGAATTTCAGGCACCAGCAGAGACCATCAGTGGCGATATTTATATTGGAGGTGGTGAATCCCATGCGATGGGACTGGTGACAGAGGTTATGAAAGCACTACAAGATGATTATCCACAAATACGCTTTCATATCTTTAGTGGCGATGCTGATGAAGTAACAGAGCGTATTGATAAAGGGCTACTAGATTTCGGTTTGCTTATAGAGCCTGCTAATATCACTAAATACGAATCTATTGTGCTACCAACACAAGATAGATGGGGTTTACTAATGAGGAAAGATAGCCCATTAGCACAGCAAAAATCAGTTCATCCACAAGACTTATGGGAACTACCATTAATTAGTTCAAAGCAACGACATGTTGATAACAATATCGCAAAATGGATAAAACGTGATTTTGATAAATTAAATATGGTCGCAACCTACAACTTAATCTTCAATGCCACATTAATGGTTGAACAGAGAATGGGGTATGCATTGTGTTTAGATAGACTGGTGAATACAGCAGGAGAAAGCCTTTTATGTTTCAGACCATTTGAGCCAGCATTAGAAGTGAATGTAGATATTGTCTGGAAACGCTATCAAATTTTCTCAAAAGCCTCAGAGTTATTTTTACAACGTTTAAAAACAACATTTGATGATTAATAGATTTATGATGTTCTCTCCTTTATATAGATAATATTATTAATAAACAATGGATGTTGACAATTTGATTATTCAGCGTATCATTTCAATTATAGTTGAAATATAGAAATGATTATCATGAATACGACACAAGCAGCAAAATATTTTGAATGTATCTCTTCGCCAATTCGATTAGATATTTTTAGTTTATTAATCCGTTATGGTTCTGAGGGATTGGTAGCAGGTGAAATTGCTAATGAACTAGGTCTACCTGCTTCTAATTTATCGTTCCATTTAAAGGCACTTACTCATTGCCAACTTATATCAGTTGAACAAGAAGGACGTTTTTTACGGTATCGTGCAAACTTACCATTAATGAAAAGTTTAGCCGGTTTTTTAACTGAACAATGCTGTATTTCTCAGTCAGGAAAAACAAATTGTAAGAAGAAAGCTGTATAACTATGCAAATCCCTTTTTTATATACAGGTAACTCTTACCATTCAGCCTTTGCTGGAACTACAGTGGTAGATAAATTCAGTTCTATCTTAGATAAAGCGATAGGAAAAGTTATGGCTGTTTTTGAACAAACTTTTATCCAACTTAAGCAAGCAATTACTTTTTTCTTGCAACAACCTCTTAATAAATTATCTACTGATGAACTACAAAAGTTTCTTAATGCAGTTAAACAATATTTTTTTCGATCAATATTTCAATAGTTGATGGAGTAATGAAATGATAGCAATACAAGTTTATGACCCAGTTTTATGTTGTAGCACAGGTGTATGTGGTACAGAAGTAGATTCTGTATTAGTCACTTTTGCTGCTGATGCTGATTGGGCAAAGAAACAAGGTATCAACATACAACGTTTTAATTTATCTCAACAACCAATGGCCTTTGCCCAAAATGAAATTGTGAAAAAGTTCTTAGAACGTTCTGGAGCTGACTGTTTGCCTCTTATTCTTATTGATGGTGATATAGTTCTTGCAGGACGTTATCCAACACGTAAAGAATTAGCTCAATGGGCAAATATTGAACTAGAACAACAACCTACTAAAAGTTGTTGTGGTGGTAAAACTGGCTGCTGCTAATTTGATTTAAGCGTATCTACGCTAGCAATACATAAAATTTAATCCATTACTTTAAAGGTGCTCAAGATGAAATTTTTAGCGCATATCTCTCCTTTTGTCTTTTTTACAGGTAAAGGTGGTGTTGGTAAAACATCACTGGCTTGCGCAACTGCTATTCAGTTAGCTAACCAAGGAAAGCGTACTTTATTAGTTAGTACAGACCCAGCTTCAAATGTTGGACAAGTTTTTGAACAAACCATTGGCTCTACTATCAAGTCCATTGATACAGTAACTAATCTTTCTGCTATTGAACTTGATCCACAAGCAGCGGCAGAACAATACAGAAAACGCATTGTAGACCCTGTAAAAGGATTATTACCTGATGATGTAGTAGCAGGTATAGAAGAACAGCTTTCAGGGGCTTGTACTACGGAAATTGCCGCCTTTGATGAGTTTACAGGTTTACTTACTAATCAAGAACTATTAAGTCAATTTGATCATATTGTATTTGATACTGCACCAACAGGACATACTATTCGCATGTTACAACTACCAGGTGCATGGAGTGAGTTTATTAATGATAATCCAGAAGGAAGTTCTTGCTTAGGGCCTTTAGCAGGTTTAGAAAAACAAAAAGCACAATACCAAAATGCAGTTAATGCCCTAGCCGATGCAAAACAAACACGATTGGTATTAGTAGCCAGAGCACAGAAAACAGCATTATTAGAAGTAGCTCGTACCTATGAAGAATTGGCAGCGCTGGGCATACACAATCAATATCTTGTAGTTAATGGTGTACTAGATAAACAACAAGCTATTAATGATACTTTAGCTAATGCAATTTATACCCGTGAGCAACAAGCTATTGAGCAAATACCAAGTCAATTAAAGCAACTACCTACTGACTATTTACCACTAAAACCATTTAACTTAGTTGGGGTTGAAACATTAAGCCAACTATTTGATAACACCTTAACACCACCGTCAAAAGTAACTGAATATAATAGTCAAACACCTGATGTACCTTCATTAGCACAATTATTAAAAGAATTAGAAACGCAACAGCATGGTTTAATTATGTTGATGGGTAAAGGTGGTGTTGGTAAGACAACATTAGCCGCAGCTATTGCTGTACATCTTGCGCAAAAAGGGCTAGATGTTCATCTTTCAACATCAGACCCTGCCGCTCACTTATCTAATACCCTAGATAAGCAACTTGTTCATCTAACGGTTAGTCGTATTGACCCTAAAGAAGAAACTGAGCGTTATCGCCAACATGTTTTAGAAACCACAGGCAAAGACATGAGTGAGCAAGATCGTCTAGTACTTGAAGAAGATTTAAGATCACCTTGTACTGAAGAAATTGCAGTATTCCAAGCATTCTCACGTATTATTCGTGAAGCTGGTAAAAAGATAGTAGTCATGGATACTGCGCCAACTGGACATACCTTACTACTACTTGATGCAACAGGGGCTTATCATAAAGAAGTTACAAGGCAAATGGCTAACAGTCAAACTCACTTCACTACCCCCATGATGCGCTTACAAAACCCTAAGTACACCAAAGTTATTATTACTACCCTAGCTGAAACTACCCCTGTATTAGAGGCGGCTCATTTACAAGATGACTTACGTCGTGCAGGTATAGAACCTTGGGCATGGATAATTAATAACAGTGTTGCAGCCTCTGAAACCTCATCACCTTTACTACAATTACGCTCCCAAAGTGAAATACCACAAATTCAGAAAGTGTTAACTGAATATGCTAAACGAACAGCAATAGTACCACTACAAGCAGAAGAGCCAATAGGTATAGATGCTTTAACTAAATTAGCTAATTAATAAGGAAAAAGGCTGATTAAATAACTAATCAGCCTAATAATATAGGTTAGATTATTATGAGCTGCCCAACTAATACACCTATTAAAAAACTGTCTTTTCTTGATCGTTACTTAACCCTTTGGATTTTTGCTGCAATGGCATTAGGTATTATCTTAGGTACAGTATTTACTTCTCTACCAGATAAACTCAATACATTATCTGTCGGCTCTACCAATATACCTATTGCCATTGGTCTTATTTTAATGATGTATCCACCACTGGCAAAAGTACGCTATGAAGAACTACCTAAAAATTTTCAGGATAAAAAAATATTAGCTTTATCACTACTACAAAACTGGTTAATTGGACCTGCTTTAATGTTTATTCTAGCTATTATCTTTTTACGTGATTATCCAGAATACATGACAGGTGTTATTTTAATTGGATTAGCACGTTGCATTGCAATGGTATTAGTATGGAATCAATTAGCAGAGGGTGATAACCAATATGTGGCTGCTCTTGTCGCTTTTAACTCTATCTTTCAAATACTATTCTTTAGTATTTTTGCTTGGTTTTACCTTTCCTACTTACCTCCTCTATTTGGTTTAGCAGGAAGTGTGATTAATGTAAGTTTTGGCACTATCGCTGAAGCTGTCCTTATTTATTTAGGTATACCCTTTTTAGCAGGTTTTTTAACTCGCTATTTTTTACGAAAAGTAAAAGGTGATGATTGGTATCAAAATAAATTTATACCTAAAATCAGTCCTATTACATTAATTGCTTTACTGTTTACTATTGTGGCTATGTTTAGCTTAAAAGGTAATGAAGTAGTTAAACTACCTTTAGATGCTATTCGCATAGCTATTCCACTCACAATCTACTTTATTGTAATGTTTATCTTAAGTTTTGTGATGGGTAAATTAGCCAATGAAAGCTATCCTAAAGTAACAGCTATGTCTTTTACAGCTGCCAGTAATAACTTTGAATTAGCCATTGCAGTTGCTATTGTTGCTTTTGGTTTAGCTTCTCCTGTAGCTTTTGCGGCAGTAATTGGACCATTAGTAGAAGTGCCAGTATTAATTCTACTGGTTAATGTGGCTCTATGGATTAGAAAGAAATATTTTTAATCTAACAAAAATAGATTGAGTTCTAATCTTGGACTCATTCTGTTTAATAAGCCACTCTATTTCTAAAACTAACTATTTTACTGATTTGATTTATATCAGCTATGTATAAATTCATCTATTCAAATTCTTATAAATATAAAAAATGCATACTGTTAGAAATTATCTAAATAGAAATAATATTAAATAGTTATGATCACTGGTAAATCATTTATTGGGCAAAAGTATTAGTAAAAACATCTAAAAGTATTAGTTAAATTAAACCTTTCTGCTAATACTTAATCTTTGCTTTTTATCCTATTGTTGTAGTCATAGAATATTTGAATTATATCTAGGACTGATCACAGTTACCTATATCGGAAGAAGAATCTAATGGCTAGCTCAAAGCAAGGAAAAATAGAACTTATACAAGAATTACAGGAAGAAATTATCACTAAACTAGGTGATGAAGTTAATGAGTTATATTTAGATCGAGTAGTGGTAGGTGTCTTTTTTACAGGTGTGATTCTTAATAATGGTTATGCAGGTATGAGCGCTACCCCCATTAAGACTATTCCTGAAGCAGTCTGTTGCCCAAGTTCTGCCAAAGCATTACCTAGATCAGGCAAATTAAAAGGCTTAACCGTTAATCAAATATTAGTAGATTTATACTCTCCACAGGGCTTAAGGCGAGCGATAGCCATTGCCACCCTTAATGCCTTAGCTGAAACGCTATGGATGCGGGATGGGCCACCAACTAATGCGGTATTAAGCTATGGCGATGCTTTTAGCAGTATGACCATCAGTCCTACAGACAAGGTAGCTTTAGTAGGTGCTTTTCCACCATTTATGCGAGAATTCCGTAAACGTAATCAAGATTTTCGTGTATTAGAAATGGATCCTTCAACTTTAAGGCCTGAAGAAATGCCTTTCTATGCACCTGCTGATACTGCGCCTACTGTTATTCCTTGGGCAGATGTATTAATTACTACCGCAACAACCTTGATAAATGGCTCATTACAGTCTTTACTAGAATTGGTAAAAGCTAATACTGAAGTGGCTATTATAGGCCCTACAGCCCCCTTAGTGACGGATACATTTGCTAGACACAAAGTCACTATAATCGGTGGAACCCGTGTTATCGATGGTGAAAATTTATTAGACTTATTAGCAGAAGGTGGTTCAGGTTATCATTTCTTTGAAAAAATGGTAGAGAGAGTCATTCTTACCCTGAATAAAGTTTAGCTGTTTACTAATAGAGAGCGATACTTATGGCTGATGAAAAAATTAATGTAGCAACGGTTATTCATGGCGGTGATGGTGAGTATGATTGGTTGCTAAGAGAGTTTGTAGATGATTTAAAAGGGGCTGATTGGAATGTACAAGGTCTGCTAACTAAGCATAGTAAAAACCCAATGATTATTTATAATCTAAGTGACGGACAAGAGTTTCTTATTTCTCAAAAACTTGGCAAGGAGTCACAATCCTGCTCTTTAGATTTAGGTGGTTTAGCCAACGCAGCTTTTGTATTACGTAAAGCATTAGATGATAAAGCTGATTTGGTTATTGTTAATCGATTTGGTACAGCTGAAGCAGAAGGCAAAGGATTTATAGCCGAATTATTAGCTTTAATTAGTGAAGATATTCCTGTACTTACTTTAACTAATGATAAATATTTAGCAGCTTGGCGAGAGTTCACAGGTGGTTTAGCTGAAGAGTTAGAGCCCACAAAAGAAGCCTTGCTAAATTGGTTTAAAGCAGTAAAAAGTAGAGTTTAACTACCTTACTAAAGAGTGAAGGAGCATATTTTGAGTTGGCAAATCTACGATGATTTATTAA